>QGUS01000036.1 GCA_003242515.1 Actinomycetota bacterium | reverse complement strand
GAGCACCGCGAGGTCCAGGTGGCCGACCACCTCGCCCACCTCCCGATCCCGGTGCTGGGGCTGTACGGCGCCGAGGACCCGCTGATCGACTCCTCCACCGTCGACGAGGCCCAGAACCGCAACGACCACGGGCAGTGGCTGCTGTACGCCGGGGCGAAGCACTCGTTCTGCGACCCCGACTCGGACGACTACGACGCCGGGGCGGCGGCCGACGCGATGGCCAGGATCAAGGCGTTCTTCGCCGCGACGCTCCCGCCGGCGGAAGTCCAGGACTTGGGCTAGGCGCCGCGCTCCGGCCGCGGCACGGCTCGAGTGGTGCCGGGTGCGGGGCGACGGGCCGCCGTCAACGGATGTGGCGCACGCGGCCGGCGTGGAGGACCTCCACCCCTAACCCGGTCTCGACGACGAGGCCGCCGTCGGGGGCGACGTCGAGGGCACGCCCCTCCCCTTCCGGCTCCCAGGTGATCACCCAGCCGAGGGTGACGCAGTGCTTCCGGTACTCGTCACGCGGCCAGCCGGGCTCGCCGACGATGCGGAGGAACTCCGCCGCCCACAAGGCACCGATCTCGGCGTGACGCTCCGGGCCCGGGTCCTCGTCGTAGAGGGCGGCGGCCCCCTCCGGCGCGTCGGGCCACCACAGGTTCAGGCCCATGCCGGCCACCACCACGTCGTCCTGAAGCTCGACGAGGATCCCGCCCGCCTTCATGTCCGAGACCATGATGTCGTTCGGCCACTTCAGGCCCACTCCGGGGATGGCCCGGGCCGCGGCGACGCCCGCCATCAGCGAGAACGGCCTGAAGTCCGCCGACTCACGACGGAATGCGACCGAGACCGCCAGCCCCCGGGGGGCGTTCCACCATTCGGACCCCGTGCGGCCCCGCCCCGCCTCCTGTCGTTCGGCGATGACGACGACCGGGACGTCACGCAGCCTCGCCCGGGCCTCGTCCTGGGTCGAGGCGGGCGAGTCCATGCGGACCTGCATATATGGTGTAGCCATCTCGTTTCCCGAGGAGTCTGACACCCTGGAGCATACGGAGGCATTGATGGGGACCGAAGCGCGCATCGAACAGCTGAGAGCCCTCCGTGAGCAGGCGCTGCACGCGGGCACGCAGCGTGCCGTGGCCCGCCAGCACGAGCAGGGGAAGATGACCGCCCGGGAGCGGATCGAGGCCCTGCTCGACAAGGGCTCGTTCCAGGAGATCGACCAGTTCGTCCGGCATCAGACCACCGGGTTCGGGATGGAGGACAAGCGCCCCTACGGCGACGCGGTCCTCACCGGCCACGGGACCATCGAGGGTCGCCCGGTGTTCGTGTTCGCCGAGGACTTCACCGTCTTCGGCGGGTCGCTGGGCAAGGTGGTGGCCGACAAGATCTGCAAGGTCATGGACCTGGCGCTCAAGACCGGGACCCCCGTCATCGGCCTCAAGGACTCCGGCGGCGCCCGCATCCAGGAAGGCGTCGCCGCCCTCGACGGCTACGGCCGCATCTTCGAGCGCAACGTGCGGGCCTCCGGTGTCATCCCGCAGATCTCGGTGATCATGGGCCCCTGCGCCGGCGGCGCCGTCTACTCCCCCGCCCTCACCGACTTCATCATCCAGGTCGACCAGACCTCGCACATGTTCATCACCGGCCCCGACGTCATCAAGGCGGTCACCGGCGAGGAGGTGACCATGGAGGAACTGGGCGGGGCCATGACCCATGCCTCCAAGTCGGGCGTCACCCACTTCGTCTACGCCGACGAGCAGGAGGCCCTCGACGCGGTGCGGTACCTCCTCTCCTACCTCCCGCAGAACAACATGGAGATGCCGCCCTCCTACCCCACCGCCGACCGGCCCGACCGGATCGACGACGAGCTGGACGCGGTCATCCCCGACTCGCCATCGCAGCCCTACGACATGAAGACGGTGATCAAGACCGTCCTCGACGAGGGCGAGTTCTTCGAGATCAACGAGCACTGGGCCCAGAACCTGGTCATCGGTCTGGGGCGACTCAACGGACACTGCGTGGGCGTGCTCGCCAACCAGCCCGCCGTCCTCGCCGGCACCCTGGACATCGAGGCGTCGGAGAAGGGCGCCCGGTTCGTCCGGTTCTGCGACGCCTTCAACATCCCGCTGATCGTCTTCGTCGACGTCCCCGGCTTCCTGCCCGGCGTCGACCAGGAGCACGGCGGCATCATCCGCCACGGCGCCAAGCTGCTGTACGCCTTCTGCGAGGCGACGGTCCCCCGGGTCACCGTCATCACCCGCAAGGCCTACGGTGGCGCCTACCTGGTCATGAACGCCCGGGGCATCAGGGCCGACCTCGTCTTCGCCTGGCCGTCCGCCGAGATCGCGGTGATGGGCGCCCAGGGCGCGGTCAACATCATTCACCGCCGGGAGATCGAGTCCGACCCCGACCCGGAGGCCAGGCGCGCCGAGCTCATCGCCGACTACGAGGAGAGGTTCAACAACCCGTACGTCGCCGCCGAGCTGGGGCTGGTCGACGAGGTGATCGAGCCTCGGGAGACACGAGTGAAACTGATCCGGGCCATGGAGGTCCTGCGCAACAAGCGTGAGACGCTCCCGCCCAAGAAGCACGGAAACGGGCCGCAGTGATGAATTCGATCCTCATCGCCAACAGGGGCGAAATCGCCGTACGCGTCATCCGCACCGCGCGGGAGCTGGGCATGCGGACCATCGCCATCTATTCGGAGCTCGACCGGGACGCCCGGCACGTCCGTCTCGCCGACGAGGCGTGGTTCGTCGGCCCCGCGCCCGCGGCCGAGTCCTATCTGAACCAGGACCGCATCCTCGAGATCGCCAGGGAGTCCGGGGCCGAGTCGATCCACCCCGGCTACGGCTTCCTCTCCGAGAACGCCGGCTTCGCCCGGAAGGTGACCGACGCGGGCCTGATCTGGATCGGCCCGCCGCCGGAGGCCATCGAGGCCATGGGCGACAAGATCACCTCGCGGCGCAACGCCGAGAGGGCCGGGGTCCCGACGGTCCCCGGTATCACCGAGCCGGTGACCACCGTGGACGAGGTGGCGAAGCTGGCGCACGAGTTCGGCTTCCCCGTGGCCATCAAGGCCGCCCACGGCGGCGGTGGCAAGGGCCTGCGGGTGGTGCGCAGCATCGGCGAGCTCGAGGAGGCCTTCGAGGGCGCCCGCCGGGAGGCCGACGCCTACTTCGGCAACCCCGAGGTCTACGTGGAGAAGTACCTGGAGCAGCCCCGCCACGTCGAGGCCCAGATCCTCTTCGACACCCACGGCAAGGGCGTGTTCCTCGGCGAGCGCGACTGCTCCGTCCAGCGCCGCCACCAGAAACTGGTGGAGGAGACCCCCTCCCCCGCCCTCAACGCCAAGCAGCGGCGCGCCCTCGGCAAGGCCGCCCTGGCGGCCGCCAGGTCGTGCGGCTACGCCAATGCCGGCACCGTGGAGTTCCTCGTCGACCGCAACGGCGACTTCTACTTCCTGGAGATGAACACCCGGCTCCAGGTGGAGCACACCGTCACCGAGATGGTCACGGGCGTCGACCTGGTTGAGTGGCAGATCCGGGTCGCCTACGGCGAGAAGCTCCCCTTCGACGAGATCGAGCCCAGGGGCCATGCCATCGAGTTCCGGATCAACGCCGAGGACCCGTACCAGAACTTCCTGCCCACCCCAGGTCAGGTGGTCGAGTGGCAGGAGCCGGCGGGGTTCGGCGTCCGGGTCGACTCCTGGATCACCCCGGGCACGACCGTCTCCCAGTACTACGACAACCTGATGGCCAAGCTCGTGGTGTGGGGCCCCACCCGTGAGGCCGCCATCGCCCGCGGGCGCCGGGCGCTGCAGGAGTTCCAGGTCGCGGGCGTGTCCACGACCATCCCCGCCCACCTGGTGGTGGTCGACCATCCCGACTTCGTCGCCGGCACCCACCACACCAAGTGGATGGAGGAGGCCGTCGACCTGGGCGAGGCCCCGCCGCAGGCGGCCCCGGCCCTGCCCGAGGACGAGGCGCTGGTGAAGCGGGAGATCACGGTGGAGGTGGGCGGACGCCGCTTCGAGGTCGCCTACTGGGCGCCCGAGGCCACCCCCACCGGCCAGCCACGCCGCAAGCCCCCGAAGCTCAGCCGGACGGGCGCCCCGAAGGCGTCCGACGGCGTGGTCACCGCCCCCATGCAGGGGACGATCGTCAAGGTGCACGTCAAGGCCGGCCAGAAGGTCGAGGAGGGCGAGCCGATCTGCGTGCTCGAGGCCATGAAGATGGAGAACGAGGTGAAGGCCCCGGCCTCCGGAGAGGTTGTCGACCTCCGGGTGGAGCCAGGCGACACGGTCTCCTCGGGCCAGGTGATCGCGATCGTGAAGTAGGCGGCGCCCGGACCGCGCGGGACCGCCGCCTCCGGGCCACCAGTACCCCGCCTGGCTGGCGCCAGCTCCGGCGGCGTGACCTTCCCCCGTCGCCACGCGACGGGGACGGCTACTCCACTGCGTCGGTGATGGCCTCGACCATGGTGGGGTGGGCCATCAGCGTCTCCAGCAGCGTCGACGCCGTCACCCGTGCCTGGACGGCCAGAGCGATCACGCCGATCAGCTCGGACGCCCGGTGACCGACGATCGTCCCGCCGAGCACCACGTCGGTGGCCGGGTCGATCGTGATCTTCACGAAGCCCCGCTGGAAGTTCTGCAGCACCGACCGGGCGTTGGAGGCGAACGGGACCTTCGTGGTCCGCACCTTCCGGCCCACCGCGGCGGCCTCGACCTCGACCAGGCCGACCGAGGCGATCTCCGGCTCGGTGAAGATGGCCTCGGCGACCCTGCTCAGGTCGAGCGGCTCCACCCTCATGCCGAGCGCGTGCCAGGCGATCTTCCGCCCCTGAGCCGTCGCCACCGATGACAGCAGCATCTGCCCGGTGACGTCCCCGGCGGCGTAGATGTGCGGCACGGTCGTCCGCTGGTACTCGTCGACCCTTATGAAGCCACGGGAGTCGGTCTCCACCCCGACGTCCTCCAGGCCGAGGCCGTCGGAGTTGGGGACCGAGCCGACGGCGAGGAGGGCGTGGGTGCCGGTGATCCGCCGGCCGTCGTCGCAGTAGACGACCACCCGGTCGCCCTCGACCTCGACCTTCTCGGCGCGGGCGCCGATGACGAGCTTCACGCCCCGCTCCTGGAAGTCCTCCTCGAGTACGGCGGCCACCTCGGGGTCGCGGTGCGGGAGGATCTGGCGGCGGGAGACGACCAGGGTCACCTCCGAGCCGAACGCCTCGAAGATGTGGGTGAACTCGACGCCGGTGACGCCCGAGCCGATCACGATCAGCTCCGGCGGCGGCTCCTCGAAGTGGTAGCAGTCGCGGGTGGTGAGGATGCGCTCGCCGTCCACCGGCGCCCAGTCGGGAACCCGGGGGCGGGAGCCCGTCGAGATGAGGGCCTTGTCGAACCGGATCCGGCGCTCCCCCTGCTCGGTCTCCACGACAGCCTCGTGGGGTCCGACGAACCGTCCGGAGCCACGGACGATCTCGACGCCCTGGCTGGCGAGGAGCTCGGTCCAGTCCTGGTTGATGTCGGCGACGATCTCGTCGATCCGGGCCCCCAGCGCCCTGGTGCTCGGCACGCTGGGCTCACCCATGAGGCCGAACTTCACGGCGTTCCGGACCGAGCTGTAGCGGAGCGCCGCCGCGGACATGGTCTTGGACGGGATGCAGTCGAGGAGGTGGGCGGCGCCGCCGACGATCTCCTTCTCCACCAGGGTGACACGGGCGCCGCGGGCGGCCGCGACCGTCGCGGCCTGGGTGCCGGCCGGACCACCGCCGATGATGAGCAGATGAGTCATTGCGGGGAGGACGCTACCTGGCCGGCCGGTGGACGCCGAAGATGGAGCGGAGGGCGTCGGACACCTCCCCGACCGTGGCGCCGGCGGCCAGGGCGTCCCGCATCGGGTAGAGCAGGTTCCCGGTGCCGGCGGCGGTCTCCGTGACCGCGGCGAGCGCCTTCTCGACGGCAGCCTGGTCGCGCGACTCCCGCCACGCCCGGAGCCGCTCCACCTGGGCCCGCTCCAGCTCGGGGTCGACGTCGAGGACGGGGACCGAGCCGGAGTCGGTGACGAACCGGTTGACGCCGACCACCACCATCTCGCCGGTGGTCTGCCTCCGGGCGGCCTCGTAGGCGGACTCCTCGATCCGGGCCTGCATCCAGCCCTCCTCGATGGCGGCGACCGCGCCGCCCATCGCGTCGATGCGGTCGAGCAGGGCCTGTGCCTTCTCCTCGATGGCGTCGGTGAGCGACTCCACGAAGTACGAACCGCCGAGGGGGTCGACGGTGTTGGTGACGCCCGACTCGTAGGCGATCACCTGCTGGGTGCGCAGGGCGAGGATGGCGCTCTCCTCGGTCGGCAGGCCGAGGGCCTCGTCATAGGCGTTGGTGTGGAGCGACTGGGTGCCGCCGAGGACCGCGGCGAGCGCCTGGATCGCGGTGCGCACGACGTTGTTGAGCGGCTGCTGGGCGGTGAGGGTCGAGCCGGCGGTCTGGGTGTGGAACCGCATCATCCACGACCGCGGGTTCTTCGCCCCCACCTCGTCCTTCATGATCCGGGCCCACATGCGCCGGGCGGCCCGGAACTTCGCCACCTCCTCGAAGAGGTCGTTGTGGGCGTTCCAGAAGAAGGACAGCCTCGGGGCGAACTCGTCCACGTCGAGGCCCGCTTCCATGGCGGCCCGGACGTATGCGATGCCGTTGGCGATGGTGAAGGCCAGCTCCTCCGCCGCCGTGGCCCCCGCCTCCCGGATGTGGTAGCCGCTGATGGAGATGGTGTTCCACTGCGGGATCTCCTTCGCGGCGTAGGCGAAGAGGTCGGTGACCAGGCGCATCGACGGCCGGGGCGGATAGATGTAGGTGCCCCGGGCCACGTACTCCTTGAGGATGTCGTTCTGGACGGTGCCCCGCAGTTCGGTGGCCGGTACCCCCTGCTCCTCGCCGACCAGCTGGTAGAGGAGCAGCAGGATCGGAGCCGTGGCGTTGATGGTCATCGAGGTCGACACCTCGCCGAGCGGGATCCCCTCGAACAGCTTGCGCATGTCGTCGAGGGAGTCGATGGCGACGCCGACCTTGCCGACCTCGCCCGCAGCCAGGGGCGCGTCGGAGTCCAGGCCCATCTGGGTGGGGAGGTCGAAGGCGACCGAGAGACCCGTCTGGCCGGCGGCCAGCAGATCGTGGAACCGCCGGTTGGTCTCCGCGGCGGTGCCGAAACCGGCGTACTGCCGCATCGTCCACAGCCGGGAGCGGTACATGTCCTTGTGGATTCCCCGGGTGAACGGCGGCTCGCCCGGCTCCCCGACGCGCTCGGGGACGTCCGGGCCGCGATATACCGGCTCGACCTCGATGCCGCTCGAGGTGCGTCTCGTTTCGCGAGTCCCGTCGTAATCTGACACCGGTGCCGGATGGTAGGCGGGAACTACCGCCGCTCCGCACACGTCAACTCTTCGCATGGCCCGAAAAGCGCTCATCCACCAGGTCGAGGCGCGGGAACGCAGGGGACGCTGGTTCGGCGCCCTGGCCTCCCTCCTCTCCATCGCCCTCCTCATGTCGGGGTGGGTGGCCTTCTTCTCGTTTCTGGGCGTCAACTCGGCGTACGGGTCTTTCGAGCAGATCAAGGACGACTGGGTGCCCGACACCTCGGAGATGGCCCTCAACCTTCCGGACCTGAGCCGGGTGAGCCGCATCTACGCCCACAACGGCGAGTGGCTGGCCGACCTCCACGACGGGCGGAACTCGGAGCCGGTCCCCTACGAGGACATCCCCGAGGTCATGGTCCACGCCATGCTCGCCGCCGAGGACTCGGACTTCTTCGAGCACGAGGGCATCGACTTCTCGGCCATCCTCTCCGCGGCCATCGACAACATCGTCTACGACGTCACGCGCGGCGGATCCACCATCACCCAGCAGGTAGTGAAGAACGTCTTCGTGGGCGACGAGGTGAGCATCCGCCGGAAGATCAACGAGGCCTTCGTCGCCGCCGAGCTGGAGCGCCGCTTCCCCAAGGAGCGGATCCTCGAGTTCTATCTCAACTCCGTCTACTTCGGGGCCGGCGCCTACGGCGTCAAGGCCGCCGCCGCCGAGTTCTTCGACAAGGACCTGGAGGACCTCCAGATCCACGAGGCCGCCGCCCTGGCGGTCCAGGTCCGCAACCCCAGCCTCTACAACCCCCGGGTCCGCCCGGAGATCACGCTCGAACGGCGCAACCAGGTGATCGACGAGATCCTGGAGAACGGCTGGATCACCGAGGCGCAGGCGCAGCGGGCCAAGCGCCAGCCGCTCGGCGTGGTCGACACACCGATCCGCCGCGGCCCGGCCGAGCACGTCGTGGCCGAGGTGAAGAAGCAGCTCCTCTACTCCGACGAGTTCTCGTTCCTCGGCGCCACCTACGACGACCGCAAGAAGGCCATCTTCGGCTGCCCCGCCGACGACACCCAGTGCACGGGCGGCGGCGGCCTCCAGATCTACACCACGATCGACCTGCGTCTACAGAACCTCGCCAACCAGGTGCTCCAGGACTGGCTGCCCCTCCTGCCCTACGAGGAGAACCTGGCCGCATGCGCCCAGCTCTTCCCCGACTTCGCGGAGAAGGAGGCCTACTACCGGACCTACGCCGAGACGCACTCGTGCAGGCCGACGGGCGCCATCTCCATGGTGGAGAACTGGACCGGCGCCGTGCGGGTGATGGCGTCCGGCCTCCCCTTCGAGTTCAACCAGTTCGACCTGGCCATCCAGGGCCGCCGGAACACCGGCTCGGCCGCCAAGCCGTTCGGCCTGGTGGCCGCCCTGGAGAACGGGTACACGCTCGGGCACCACTTCCCCGCCTCCAGCCCGATGGAGCTGCAGTGTCCGTACGCCTGTGGCCCCGACGGGTCGATCATCTGGCGGGTCCGGGGCGGCTCGTCCAGCCCGGCCCTCAGTCTCGAGGCCGCCACCTACAACTCGACGAACGTCGTCTTCGCCCAGCTCTCCCTCGCCGTGGGTCCCGAGAAGATCGTGGAGGTGGCCCGCCGCATGGGCGTCACCGAGGCCGACCTGGAGCCGGTCCCCTCGATCGTCCTCGGCTCGTCGTCGGTCTCCACGCTGGAGATGGCGTCTGCCTACTCCAACTTCGCCACCAACGGCGAGCACTACGACGACTACATCATCGAGAAGATCATCGACCACACCGGCGCCGTCATCTACGAGCACGAGTCCGAGATCCGGCAGGTGGGCGACCCGGCCGTGTTCGCCGCCGCCCGCAGGGCGCTGTTGAAGGTCCCGACCATCGGCACCGGCACCCGGGCCGACATCGGCCGCCCGGCCGGAGGCAAGACGGGCACGCACCAGAGCTACCTGGACGCCTGGTACGTGGGCTTCACCCCCGAGTTCTCGACGGCGGTGTGGGTCGGCTACGAGGCGGAGCAGATCCCGCTGCGCAACGTGACGATCAAGGGCCAGCGTTACGCCCAGGTGTTCGGCGGCACCGTGCCCGCACCCATCTGGGCCGACTTCATGAAGCGCGTCGTCGAGGACCTGCCGGTCACCGACTTCCCGCCCGACCCGCCGAACATCGACCAGTACATCACGCCGCCGCCGGCCTTCGTCCCGGTCGTGGTGGGCCTCGACCAGCCTGCAGCCGAGCTGGAGCTGGCCAAGGCGGGCCTGCGCGCCGAGGTCGTGCAGGTGCCGTCCCTGGAGCCCGCCGGCAAGGTGATCGCCCAGAGTCCGGAGCCGGGCACCCAGGTCCGCCAGGGCTCCGCGGTGACGATCTCGGTGTCCACCGGGGAGACGCCGCGGGCCACCGTGCCCAACCTGCTCGGGCTGACCTTCGACGAGGCGGTCAAGGTGGTCCAGGACCTGGAGAGGACGACGGGCGTCAAGATAAGCCTGTTCCAGCAGCCCGTGACCGTCGAGGATGCCTCCCAGGTGGGCCGGATCGTCGACATGGCGCCCACCCCGGGCACCAGCGTCACGGGCACCACGGCGATCACCGTCTACGTGGGCCGCCGCCCGTAAGGAAATGTTTCGCGTCCTCAGTTGACGCTACTTGACGATAGTTGGCATTGCCCGTAGATGTACGGGCATGAGCACGGGAGCGTCAGCCCAAAGCCCGAGTCGTCCTCCGTTCGCCGCAGGAACCGGCGTTCCCGTGCGACCCACCGCACGGGTCCGGCCCACCATCCCGACCCGGTTGCTGGAGCCGGCCGGTCCGATCCACCCGTCCGACCCCTATGTGCGCCGGTACTGGGTGGCGGCGCTGGGCCCGTCCGCGGTGACGGAGCTGCTGCGGCTCGTCACGGCCGCATCCCGGGGAGCCGAGGTGCGCCTCCCCCGCTGCCTGCCGGCCCTGCTCCGCACGGGGCTCGTGAAGGTGGTGGACGGATGCCTCGGCGTCGTCTCGATGTTCCCTCCGGTCCCGGAGGAACTGCGCTGGCGCTTCCCGCCGGCGCTGAAGGCGGAGCACCGCCGCTGGCTGGCCAGCGCAAACTAGGCGGGACGGCGCAGGGCCAGGACGCCCATCATCGCCAGCGCCACCACCTCGCCGGATGCGAACCCGGTGGCCACCCTCCCGTCGGGCGTGCCCGAAGCGAGGACCGCCACCACCACGGCGGCGGCGAGACCCGTCGTCCAGGCGTAGCCGAGACGCTTGGTGTGCCCCTCGGCCTGCCTCTTATAAACATTCCCGACCCCCGGAGACGGAACAAGATCCCGATGGCGGTCTTTTCTTGGAAAAAAAAAATCAATAATCGACCAA
>QGUS01000274.1 GCA_003242515.1 Actinomycetota bacterium | reverse complement strand
CGAGCAGGGCCGCGGCCGCGAACAAGGCCCACCAGGCCAGCAAGCGTTTTCCATCGAGACCCTCGTGGACATTGTTCGCAGCTACTCGGAGGATCGGAATGCTCGATGCCACGAGTGCGGCAGCCCATCCCCGGAGGGGGGCCTTCCCGCGCTTACCAAGGTTCACGGATTTGTCGGTCACGTCCTCAGCCACCTGATCCCTATCAGCCGGGGCACTTCGGCAACAAGCTCCGAGTCCCCGGGACGCTGTTCGACCATCCGCTCCAGGGCCCACCCCTCTTCAGCTGCGGCGTTCAGCAGCTCCGAGATGCTGCGGTGATAGAAGACCACTTCCTCGTCCCCAGCGGCTTCGATCGAGTACTCCCCGTCGAAGTAGTCGCCGGGGCGCCAGAGGATCTCACCGTCGGTGTCACTGATCGGAGTGGAACCGGGAGCGGTCCAGTAGGGGTGGTTGGAGACGATCGCCAGGAAGCCGCCGCGCCGGACGACGCGGGCAGCCTCGGCGAAGAAGCTCTCGTGATCGTCGAGGTGCTCCAGCACCAACACCGCATAGGCGCCGTCGACCGACCCGTCGGCCAATGGGATGTCCGGCAGCCTGCCGACCACCACCGGCCGTCCCGACCTTCGGGCCAGGTCTTCCACCAGCTCCACACCGACGACTGTCGCCCCGAACACTTCCTCGACGCGGCCCATGACCCGGCCGTCTCCACAGCCGAGGTCGGCGACCAGACCCCCACCGTCGATTCCGACGAGGACCTCGAGGAGCAGCGGGGTCACGACCTGCTCGTATGCCGGATCCTGAACCTCGCCGAGCCACCATTCGCCCAGCGTCTCCCAGGTCATGGCCGTGCCCCCTCCGGCCGGCGGAGCCCCGGCAATGCCCTTTCGGCGATGGGCCACGCATGGGGCGCCCGGCGCTGCCCGCTGACCCGGTCTGTCGTCCGTGCAGTCACGGTCACATGATGGCCGCCGGCTGCGCCCGGGCCCGGTAGGTCAGCCCAGGATGTCCCGGAGGAACTTCCCGGTGTAGCTCTCCCCCACCTGGGCGACCTCCTCCGGGGTGCCTTCGGCCACGATCCGGCCTCCGCCCTTGCCGCCCTCGGGGCCGAGGTCGATCACCCAGTCCACGCTCTTGATCACGTCCAGGTTGTGCTCGATGACGACCACCGTGTTGCCGGCGTCGACGAGGCGCTGCAGGACGATCAGCAACTTCCGGATGTCCTCGAAGTGGAGGCCCGTCGTGGGCTCGTCGAGGATGTAGAAGGTGCGACCGGTCGAACGCCGGCCCAGCTCCGAGGCGAGCTTGATCCGCTGCGCCTCGCCCCCCGAGAGGGTTGTGGCCGGCTGCCCGAGCTTGATGTACCCGAGGCCGACGTCGTAGATGGTCTGCAGGATACGGGTGATCCGGGGCTGGTTCTCGAAGAACTCCAGGGCCTCCTCGACCGACATCTCGAGCACGTCGGCGATGTTGTGGCCCTTCCAGAGGATCTCCAGGGTCTCCCGGTTGTACCTGCGGCCGTGGCACTCCTCGCAGGGCACATAGACGTCCGGCAGGAAGTGCATCTCGATCTTGATCGTCCCGTCGACCTTGCACGCCTCACACCGGCCGCCCGGGACGTTGAACGAGAACCGGCCCGGCTTGTAGCCACGCGCCCTGGCCTCGGTCGTCTGGGCGAACAGGTCGCGGATCAGGTCGAACGCCTTGGTGTAGGTGGCGGGGTTCGAGCGGGGCGTCCGGCCGATCGGCGACTGGTCGATGTCGATGACCTTGTCGATCAGCTCGATGCCCTTGATCCTCTTGTGCTTGCCCGGAACCACGCGGGCCCGGTTGACCTTGGCGGCGAGCCCCTTCCACAAGATCTCCTCCACGAGGGTCGACTTCCCCGAACCCGACACGCCGGTGACGGCGATGAACATCCCGAGCGGGAAGCGGACGGTGATGTCCTTCAGGTTGTTCTCAGAGGCCCCTTCGACGACGATCGCCCCGCCGTTGCCGGACCGCCGTACGAGCGGCCGCTCGATGCTGCGTCGGCCCGACAGGTAGTCGCCGGTGATGGACTCCGGCGAGCTGACGACGTCTTCCAGGATCCCCTGGGCGACGATGTGTCCGCCGTGCTCGCCCGCCCCGGGGCCGATGTCGACGATGTGGTCGGCGACCCGGATGGTCTCCTCGTCGTGCTCGACGACGATCAGCGTGTTGCCCAGGTCGCGCAGCCGGAGCAGGGTCTCGATCAGCCGCTGGTTGTCCCGCTGGTGGAGGCCGATGGACGGCTCGTCGAGGATGTAGAGCACCCCGACGAGGCCGGAACCGATCTGCGTGGCGAGGCGGATGCGCTGTGCCTCGCCGCCGGAGAGCGACGCCGCCGAGCGGGACAGGGTCAGGTAGTCGAGGCCCACGTCGAGGAGGAACTTGATGCGGGCCTTGATCTCCTTGAGCACCATCGCCGCGATCTGGGCGTCGCGGTCGCTCAGCTTCAGGGTGTCGAAGTACTCGTACGCCTCGCCGAGGCTCAGGTCGCAGACCTCGGCGATCCCCCTGCCGCCGACGGTCACCGCCAGCGACACCGGGTTGAGGCGGCGCACCTGACGCGGGCGGCCACGAGGGTGTCTTTTATCCCCTCTTCCCCCCCCGCAGAAAAAGAAGGGGCTAGAACTGCGGGTGTCCGTGCGTTTATAACACAATACACAAAAAAGCACAA
>QGUS01000273.1 GCA_003242515.1 Actinomycetota bacterium | reverse complement strand
GCCGCACCGGATTCGCTACTGCGTCAACTCGGCGTCCCTGGACCTGGATCCCGCCCAGGAGGGCTGAGCGACCGGAACTCCTCCATCGCCGCCACCAGACGGTCGGCATGGGGGACGGTCACGCCGCGCAGCGGCACGTCACCCTTGATCAGCCCGTCCCCGCCGTCGTCGAGCGTGATCCCGGAGGCGGCCAGCCACTCGAGGACCTTCCGGTTTGCCGGGGAGACGTCGATGTGGAGGGCCTCCAGCCCGTCCGCCACGGCGACGGCGGCGAGGGCGGTGAGCAGGGCAGTCCCCACGCCGGTGCCCTGGTACCGGTCGAGCACGGTGATCGCCACCTCGGCGCGACCGTCCCCCACGACGAAGTAGCGGCCGACCCCGGCGCCTTCGTCGCCCACCACCGCGCCCCAGGCGACGTGGCGTCGCTGGTCGATGTCGGCGAGGTAGGCCAGCTCGGCGCGGCTCAGGCTCTCCAGTCCCATCCCGAAGCGGGCGAATCGGCTCTCCGGGGACAGCTCCGAGAGGCCCTCCTCCAGGTAGGGCCGGTCCTCAGGCGACAGCGGCAACAGGACCACGGTCCCGCCGGCGTGAAGGGGCATCTCGACCCGGGGCCGGTCCTCGGGGATCTCGACTCGCACCGGGGGATTCTCCCCGATCCGGAGCGGCCACGCGTCATGAGGCGGCGGCGTTGCCCGGCTGAGGGGCCAGGTGCGGTTAAGTTCTGGCCCATGCCGAGACAGCGTCTGGCCACGGTCACCTCCGAGTTCGGCTCGGGGCGCCGCGAGTCACACGACGCCACGCCCTTCTACTCGCGGTTCACTCCGCCGGTGATCTCCAACGACGACGGGATCAACCCGCCGGCGGTGCGGGACGTGGTCTTCTGCGGCGACATCCGCGAGGCCACCGCGGGCCAGGTGGCCGACGCGTCGGTGGCGCTGGTCGTCACCTCACCCCCGTACTTCGCCGGCAAGGAGTACGAGGCGGACCTCGGGTCCAACGGCGTCCCCGGCAGCTACCTGGAGTACCTCGACATGCTGCGTGAGGTGTTCGCCGTCTGCCGGGACAAGCTCGAGCCCGGCGGCCGGATCGCCGTCAACGTGGCCAACCTCGGCCGTAAGCCCTACCGCTCCCTCTCCGCCGACGTGATCCGCATCCTCCAGGACGAGCTGGGCATGCTGATGCGCGGAGAGATCATCTGGGTCAAGGCCAGGGGCGCCGGTGGCAACTGCGCCTGGGGCAGCTACCGGTCCGCCCAGAACCCCGTGCTCCGGGACGTGACCGAGCGGATCGTCGTCTTCTCCAAGGGCCGGTTCGACCGTGCGAGGAAGCCGAAGCAGCGCGAGAAGGAGGGCCTCCCCCACGAGTCGACGATCAGCGCCGAGGAGTTCCTCGAGGCCACGCTCGACGTCTGGGAGATCCCGCCGGAGAGCGCCACGCGGGTGGGCCACCCGGCGCCGTTCCCGATCGCCCTCCCCCGGCGGCTGATCGAGCTCTACACCTACAAGGGCGACCTGGTGCTCGACCCGTTCATGGGATCGGGCACGACGGCCCTCGCGGCCATGGCCACGGAGCGCCACTACGTGGGCTTCGACACCAACCCCGACTACGTGGCCCTCGCCGAGCAGAGGATCGCGGAGGCGCGCGGGTGAAGGTGCTGATGGTCTGCGCCGGGAACATCTGCAGGTCCCCGGCGGCGGAGGCAGCGGTACGCGCCGAGGCGGCGCGGGTGGGCGTCGAGATCGAGGTCGACTCGGCCGGCACGGGCTCGTGGCACATCGGCTCGCCTCCGCACCCGCAGATGGTGGCCGCCGGGGCCAGACACGGCCTGGAGGTGACCGGGAAGGCGCGCCGGTTCGGGCCCTCGGACTTCGACCGCTTCGAGGTGATCCTGGTGATGGACCGGTCCAACCTGCGGGACGTCCTGGAACAGGCGCCCTCCCTGGAGGCCCGGGCCAAGGTCCGGTTGTTCCGCACCTACGACCCCACCTCGGAGGAAGACGAGGTGCCCGACCCGTACGGCAGCCCGGACGAGGTGTACGAGGAGACGGTCCGCATCGTCCAGGCGGCGGCGAAAGGCTTCGTCGAGTCCCTGGTGGCCCTGGGTTCGGTCAGGCCGGATTGAGGATCCGGAAGCCGGCCATGAAGAAGTCCACGGCCGCGCCGACCGGGTCGTCGGCCAGCCGGACGTCGGCGTAGGACAGGCTGGCACCGTTGAAGGCGTCGTCGTTCCAGAACGGCTCCGCGCGGTCGATCTCACCCCAGGCAGAGACATACAGGTAGGGCTCGTCGTGGGCGGCGTCGCCGGGTGAGAGCCCGAAGCTCGCCTTGCCTCCCGCCGGCTCGTCGCCGGCCTCGGTGGCGATGTCGAAGTGCTCGGGCCAGATCCAGGTCTCGGTGACCCCGCCGGGCACCACCCTGGCGAAGGCGTCGATCACCCGGGATCCGAAGGCGAACACCTCGCCGATGAAGGCGGACGCCTCGGCCGAGACCTCCAGCTCGCCGTCGTCGAGGGCCAGGGGGTCCCCGAAGCCCTCGAACCAGTCGACCTCGAGAGGCTCGCCGAGGATGGCGGCAGCTTCCCGGACCGTGCCCAGCGGCGCGGTCCGCACGCCCTCGGGGCCCTCGTCGACGACCTCCCGGCCCTCGACCCGCAGGACCCGGCCGTCGAGGGGCGGGGTGCCGAAGACGCCCGGGGTGGGGA
>QGUS01000272.1 GCA_003242515.1 Actinomycetota bacterium | reverse complement strand
CCGCTTGTTTCTTGGGGGGCCCCGGCTCCGGGGCGGTTTCCCCGTGCCAGGGATCGAGGCGCTCCGTCCCCTGCCCGGCCTCCTCTACTTCACGATGCTGGGTGCGCTCGCCGGCCTGGTCCTGGGCAGGGGCGAACTGGCCGGCATGGTCGCCGTGGCGGTGACCCTCGGGGACTTCGCCCTTTCCGCCCGCTATCCGGAGTTCCCGCTGCTGCCGACCAGGTGGCACCAGACGGCGCTCGGACTCGACACGGGTGCGATCGGCCCCGGCCTGGCGGTCGCCCTGGCCGGGACGATGGCGCTCCTGCTGGCGTCGCTGGGCCGCTGGTACTTCCTGGCCAGACGGGACGTGCCGGACCGCTAGTCGGTGTGGACCTGGAGGTCCACCCTCTCGTCGTAGAAGCACACCCGCCCGGTGATGGGCTCGGCATCGGGCAGCGGGTCCTCGTACGCCCAGGCGATGTCGGGGTGCTCGGCATCGCCGACGCGTGCCGTCCAGTAGCTGGCGTCGCCCTTCCACGGGCAGCGGGTGTGGGTCGGGGTCGGCTCCAGGTAGGAGAAGTCGACGTCGGCCTTGGGGAAGTAGTACCGGGTGGGGAGGCTCCCCTCCTGGAGGGCGACCACGTCGGTCGAGTCGGCGACGGTGACGCCATCGATGGCGACCGTGACCCGTCCGGGAACCCTGGTGAAGGTGTTCATGAGGTTGAACCTATCGCGGGCCCGGTCGTACGGTCAGTGGACGCTGAGCGTCTCCAGCCCGGCCGTGAGCGCCTGGGCCCGGGCGCCCCAGTACTCACCGAAACGGTGGGTGAAGGAGTCCGGCTGCTCGGCGAAGACCCTCCGCCCGAGGATCTCCGAGGCCACCTTCAGCTCGGTCCGGCGCTGCGTGACCACGGCGAACAGCAGCGACCGCTCCCTCGGGTTGGGACACAGGTCGGGGCGGACCCGCAGCAGGTCGAGCAGGTCGGAGTGGTCGCGGTCCTCCCCCAGGAACAGGCCGAGCGTGTCCAGCGTGTAGACGAGGCCGACCAGTACCTCCGGCCAGAGCGGCATGAGGAACTCCAGCTGGTGACGCAGGGTGCGGACCCTCGCCCGCCACTCCCCGAACCCGTCGCCGGCGCCCCGGTAGGCGGCCACCATGTACCTCCGCCCCTCCTCGTAGGTGGCGCCGAGGCCGGGAGCGATCGCCTCGTAGTCGTCCCGGATTCGGACCCCGTAGTCGACGTCCGGGTCGGTCGGCCACGTCCGGTAGCGGCTGTGGGCCTTCTCCAGGTTGGCGACCACCTGCCCGACGAGGTGCGGGTCCTCCATGGTCTTCAGGGTGACGATGTCCCGGCGGCGCCGCAGACCGGCGACCGTCTCCTCGAACGTGCCCTCGGCGAGGAACTCCCCGTACAGCTGGCGGACGAGCATGGCGGCGTCGGTGACGGCGGCCGCCTCGCGCACCTCGTCGAGCATCGACGACGTCCGGGAGAGGAAGCGGTCCTCATAGGCGAAGGCCTCGGGACCGAGCTCGCCCTTCACTGCCTGGAGGAGGGCCCGGACCCGCTCGATGGAGTCGCGGGCGGACCGCACCGCGGAGTGGAAGTTCTCCTCGGGTTCGAAGAATCCCTCGGCGGCGCGCTCCAGCTCGTCGAGGGCGACCCGCTTGACGCCCTCGGCCAGGGGCTCGCTGCGTCCCAACTGCAGCCTCGGTTCCACCTGGAACTGCGGCGTGTAAGGAGCGGATGCCGTGGCCGGGACGGTCACGGGGCCAGCGTAATGTCGGAGGCCGTGAGATCTGCGGGTCTTCTCCCCTACCGGCTCCGGAACGGGCTCGAAGTGCTGATAGCACACCCGGGCGGCCCCTACTTCTCCCGCGCCGACATGGCCGCCTGGTCGGTGATCAAGGGCGAGATCGACCCGGGCGAAGACCCGGAGGCCGCGGCGGCACGGGAGTTCACCGAGGAGACCGGCTGGCCCGCACCGCCCGGCCCCTGGATCCCGCTCGGGGAGACCCGGCTCAAGTCGGGGAAGGTGGTGATCGCCTACGCCGTGGAGGCGGACCTCGACCCGGACACGCTCACACCCGGGACCTTCACCTTTCACGGGCGGGAATACCCGGAGATCGACCGGGTTTCATGGTTCGCCCCCGAGGAGGCAGTGCGCCGGCTGAACCCCGCCCAGGCGGTGTTCGTGGAGCGGTTAGCGGCCGCCCTCGGGTTGAATGAGCCGAAGGAGGAGCGACCATGACCGCCAACGACATCCCCAAGACCGAGGCCGAGTGGAGGTCCAAGCTCCCCCCTGAGCGGTACCACATCCTCAGGGAAGGCGGCACCGAGCGGGCCTTCACGGGGCAGTACTGGGCCACGAAGGCCAAGGGCACCTATCGCTGCGGTGGCTGCGGGATCGAGCTGTTCTCGTCGGACACCAAGTACGACTCGGGCTCCGGATGGCCCAGCTTCTGGGACGCCCTGGACCCGGAGCGGATCGTCGAGGTCCCAGACCGCTCCTACGGGATGATCCGGACCGAGATCCGTTGCGCCAACTGCGGCAGCCATCTCGGCCACGTCTTCCCCGACGGGCCGGAGCCGACCGGGCTGCGCTACTGCGTCAACTCGGCGTCCCTGGCCCTGGATCCCGCCCAGGAGGGCTGAGGGACGGGACCCCCCCCATCCCGCCCACCAACGGTCGGCCAGGGGGACGGGCACACCCCCCCGGCGGACGGCACC
>QGUS01000271.1 GCA_003242515.1 Actinomycetota bacterium | reverse complement strand
CTGGGTGTTTGATAAGATGACGGTTCCCGCGGCCAGGGCGGACCGGGGGACCCGGCGCTCGGGGGGCGGCGCCGCCAACCGCGGACCGTCCGAGATGGCCAACGACGCGTCCACCGAGCAGCTCCTCCGGGTGAGCCAGGCGCCGCAGGTGTTCCTCCCCAACGGCCAGACCGGCCGGCTCGTCGTCGCCCCGATCCCGAAGGCGTTCGCCGGGTTCGCCGAACAGGGCCACCAGGCCATCGCCGAGATGGCCAATGCGTGGCACATCGCCCAGAGGCGCATCTCGGGCGAGCTGTTCCCGCTGTTCGCCGCCAACCAGCGCCGCGGCCTCCGCTCCGGCTACGACCAGGGCGATGTCTCGCCGCACGCGGCCCTGTTCATCGGCGCCGGCCTCTACCAGCGCCTCTACGAGCGGAGGGCATCCCGCACCCGGCGCCGCTATGCGGTGTCGCTGCTGGTCGACGCCTCGGCGTCGATGCTCAGCCCGGGCGGCGGCCCGGGGCCCGGCACCTCATGGGCCATGTCGGCGGCGATGCTCGGCGCGTGGACCATGGCCCAGCTCTGCGACGAGCTGCAGATCGACTTCGAGGTGGCCTTGTTCAACCGCGGCTTCGCCGCCCGGGTGGACGACACCGAGGAGACCTACAGGAGGGCTCGTTCCGCGGCGACCGCCGGCCTGCGCCGCAGCCAGGGCGCCGCCGCCGACCGCCTCATCTCCACGGTCAACCACTACCTGGTGAAGCCGTTCGACCGGAGGTGGCGGGAGGCGGAGCCGGCCCTGGCGGGCCTGTTCTTCACCGCCGCCCACCCGACCCGGGCAGCCACCCTGGCCCGGCGCGACCCGGCGACGGCACCGCCGGTGTCCCTGTTCCAGAAGGCCGCCAACGTGGACGAGATGAACGTCATCCACGCCGCCGAACGCATGGGACGGATGGGCGCGGACGTCCGCATCCTCATGGTGCTGGCGGACGGCATGACCCGCGGATCGGTGCAGGCGCTGGCCGAGTCGGTCGCCTCCGTTGAGGCGGGCGGCGCCACCGTCATCGGCATCGGCATCGGGGACCACACGGTCGACCTGGCATACAGCCGTCACCAGGTCGTGGACCGGCCCGACCAGCTGGCCCGGGCGATGATCGACGGCACCCGTAGAGCCCTGCGCCGCAGCCTGGGGCTGTCCGGGATGGACACCTGGTGGCTGCGGGCATCCGGATACGAGGAGGATCGCGTTGCCTGAGAAGGTCGTCTTCGAGGACCCCCGCGGCGAGGGGCCGCCGATCGAGCTGGAGAAGTTCGAGCTCGACCCGTCCCTCCCCGACTACGAGTTCCGGCTCGGGAAGATCCCCGAGCCCGACCCGGCATACGTGGACCTCGGGATGCTCTACCGCTTCGCCCAGCTGGAGTGGGCCCGCCGGTCCGGCCACGAGGGGCTGGCTCCGCTGCACGTCGCGGTCCGTGGCCACATGGGTACCGGCAAGGACCACGACATCGAGCAGTTCGCCGCCGCGCTGGGGCTCCCCTACTTCCGCATCCCCCTCACCGGAGAGGTCCGCGACGTCACCCTGATCGGGTCCACCCAGCTCCACGGCGACGGCAAGGGCGGGACCGAGAGCCGCTGGCAGGACGGGGAGATCACCCGCGCCATCCGCGGCCCGGGCCTGGTCAACCTGTCCGAGCTCAACGCCGCCGGGGCGGAGACGCTGTTCGCGCTCCACGGCCTGCTCGACCGCTACGGCGCCCTGGACCTCCCCACCGGCGAGACGGTGCCGCTGCGGGACGACGTCCGCATCTTCGGAACGATGAACCCGACGGACATCCGGGACTACGCCGGCACCCAGACCCTCAACAAGGCGTTCGCCGACCGCTGGGTGATCTGGGAGAAGCACTTCCCCGGCGAGGAGCAGGTGGTGGCCATGCTGCGCCGCCGCTACCCGTCGATGACCGACGCCTACGTCCAGGCCATCGCCCGGCTCACGGTGGAGATCAACGCCTCCTTCGAGACCCGGGACACGGGCGTGCGGGTGGAGACGCCGCTGTCGCTGCGCACGGTGCTGGACCGCATCCCGGCGGGCCTCCTGATCCATGCCCGGGACACGGACCCGCTCCGGCGCACCTGGGAGGAGTTCGTGCTGCCGCAGGTCGACGCGTACGACCGCGACCACTACGAGACCGTCTGGAACGCGGTCGTCCGCCGCGGCCCGTCTGAACCCCCGTACGGGCCCGGCACCCCGATACCCTGACCCGAGTGCCGTACGAGATCAGCGACCCCGAGCTCAACGAGCGCATCCTCCGGCTCGTCGCCGACGCAGCCGACGGGGACAACCAGGACCTGATCGCCGAGATGATCACCACGGTGATCAAGCTGCACCGCGACCACGCGACACGCGGCGACCTGAAGCTGATCAACACCGCACTCAAGGAGATGCGGTACTCGAACCTGGTGTTCTCCCGCCACAAGGAGCCGAAGGTGACCATCTTCGGCTCCGCCCGCCTCAGGGAGGACGACCCGAACTACCAGCTGGCGGAGCGGTTCGCCGCCGAGATGGTCGCCCACGGGTGGGGCGTGATCACCGGCGCCGGCCCCGGGATCATGGAGGCCGGCTCCAGGGGCGCCGGCCCTGACGCCGCCTACGGCGTGAGCATCCGCCTGCCGTTCGAGACGCACGGCAACGCCGTGGCCCTTTTTTTTATTTCCCAGGCCCCCAGACCCGACTAAAAAACGCAAACCCGCCTCCACTTGA
>QGUS01000035.1 GCA_003242515.1 Actinomycetota bacterium | reverse complement strand
CCCCGCCGCCACGTCGTCATCCAGCACCGCGAACCCCTCGGCCCAGCGCTCGGGACGGCTGTCCACCAGCACCACCTCGGTGTCGTCGCGGGGCGTGGCGTGGCAGAACACCGTGAGGCCGATGCCCGCGACGTCGATAACGACGGAGAGGGGCAGGCCGGCCAGCCACTCCACCTGGTCCGGGCGGAGGGCCGACGCGGCCCACGGGGCGATCGGGTCGGGGATGGAGCCGGTCTCCCCCCGGGCCATCTCGACCAGCTCGCGATCGGCGTTGCCCCGGACCCAGACGGCACGGTCACCGAGGGAGTCCAGGAGGTCCAGCGTCTCGACCGGCTGGGGGCCGGCGGCCAGGTCGCCGGTCAACACCACCAGGTCGGCGGAGCGGACGTCGGGCTCGGCGAGCACCGCCTCCAGGGCGGGCAGCACCCCGTGGACGTCGGACAGCACCACGACCCGTTCGGCCTCCATGGGTCAAGCATGACACCCGCGGCCGCTCCGCGGGCAGCACCCCGACACGCGGGACCCCCACCGCCTCCCGCGATGGGTAAACACCAGGCACCGGGCAACCGGTCCGCATCACGGTGGGTACCGGCCCCGAAAGGGGCCCGCACCCTCACCCGGCGACGATCGGGACCTTCTTCATCGACTTGGCGATGCGGTCCGCCGGGTACTCGTAGTCCTGGAGCTTCCCGTCGACGAACGCCTGGTAGGCGGCCATGTCGAAGTGGCCGTGGCCGGAGAGGTTGAAGAGGATCACCTTCTCCTCGCCCGTCTCCCGCGCCTTCTCCGCCTCGATCATCGCCTGCGCGATGGCGTGGGTCGGCTCGGCCCCCGGGATGATCCCCTCCACCCGGGCGAACTCGACCGCCCGCCGGAAGGTCTCCGTCTGGTGCAGCGCCGCCGCCTCGATCAGACCCAGCTCCTTGAGGTGGGAGACCAGCGGGGCCATGCCGTGGTAGCGGAGGCCGCCGGCGTGGATCGGGTCGGGCAGGAAGTCGTGCCCCAGGGTGTGCATCTTCACCAGCGGGGTCAACATCCCGGTGTCACCGAAGTCGTACCGGTACTCGCCGCGGGTCAGCGACGGCGCCGCGGCCGGCTCGACGGCGACGATCCTCGGGTCCATCTTCCCGGCGAGCTTCTCGCGCACGAACGGGAAGGACAGGCCGGCGAAGTTGGAGCCGCCGCCGGCGCAGCCGATGACCACGTCCGGCACCTCGTCCACCATGGCGAGCTGCCGCAACGCCTCCTCGCCGATGATCGTCTGGTGCATCAGCACGTGGTTGAGGACCGACCCGAGGGCGTAGTTCGTGTCCGCGTTCATCGCCGCCACCTCGACGGCCTCGGAGATGGCGATGCCCAGCGAGCCCGTGGTGTCCGGGGCCTCCTCGAGGACCTTGCGGCCGTAGTTCGTATTGGTGGATGGCGACGCGTGGATCTTCCCGCCGTAGCTCTCGATCATCGCCTTCCGGTAGGGCTTCTGCTCGAACGACGCCTTAACCATGTAGACCTCGCACTCGAGGCCGAACTGGGCGCAGGCGAAGGCGAGAGCGGAGCCCCACTGGCCGGCGCCGGTCTCCGTGGAGATCTTCCGGATCCCGGCCCTGGCGTTGTAATAGGCCTGGGCGACGGCGGTGTTGGCCTTGTGGGAGCCGACCGGGCTGACGCCCTCGTACTTGTAGTAGATGCGGGCGGGGCCGCCGATCAGCCTCTCCAGCCCGTGGGCACGGTACAGCGGCGACGGACGCCACTTCCGGTAGACCTCCCGGACCTCCTCGGGGATCTCCACGAAGCGCTCCTGGCTTACCTCCTGGAGAATGAGGTCCATGGGGAATAGGGGCGCCAGGTCGTCCGGACCGACCGGCTGATGGGTGCCCGGGTGGAGCACCGGTGGCGGCGGGGTCGGCAGGTCGGGGACGATGTTGTACCAGTGGGTGGGAAGCTCGGCTTCCGGCAGGATCACCTTCGTCGCCATGGAGGAAATGTAGACAGCGAAGGGGCCGGGCGGTGGGCTCCGCCCGGCCCCTTCGAACGGCTGAGAGGCCTCAGTCCTCGGTCGTGACCTTCGCCAGCTCGGCGATCTCGGCGACGATCTCGGCGTTGGCTAGGGTGGTCACGTCGCCCAGCTGCCGGTTCTCCGAGATGTCCCGGAGGAGCCGTCGCATGATCTTCCCCGAACGGGTCTTGGGCAGGTCCGCCGTGAACACGATCGACTTCGGCTTGGCGATCGGGCCGAGCGTCGAGGCCACGTGCTCGCGCAGCTCGGCGAGCAGCGCCTCGTCGCCGGGCACCCCCGCCTTGAGGGTGACGAAGGCGGCGATGGCCTGGCCGGTGATCTCGTCCTTGCGGCCCACCACCGCGGCCTCGGCGACGGCCGGGTGGCTCACCAGGGCGGACTCCACCTCGGTGGTGGAGATGTTGTGGCCGGACACCAGCATGATGTCGTCGACCCGGCCCAGCAGCCAGAAGTAGCCGTCCTCGTCGCGCTTGGCGCCGTCACCCGGGAAGTACCTGCCGGGGAACCGTGACCAGTAGGTGTCGACGAACCGCTGCGGGTCGCCGTAGATGGTGCGGGCCATCGACGGCCACGGGCGGGTGAGCACCAGGTAGCCGCCACCGCCCAGCGGCACCGACTCGCCGTTGTCGTCGACGACGTCCGCGGAGATCCCGGGGAGCGGGTGGGTGGCCGAGCCCGGCTTGGTGGCGGTGATGCCGGGGAGCGGGCTGATCATGATCGCCCCCGTCTCCGTCTGCCACCAGGTGTCGACGATCGGGCACCGCTCCTTCCCGATGTTGAGGTGGTACCAGACCCAGGCCTCCGGGTTGATCGGCTCGCCGACCGTCCCCAGCAGGCGGAGGGTGGACATCTCGTGCCGCGCCGGGTACTCGTCGCCCCACTTCATGAACGACCGGATCGCCGTGGGGGCCGTGTAGAAGATCGTGACGCCGTAGTCGTCGATGATCTGCCACAGCCGGTCGAAGTCCGGGTAGTTGGGGGCGCCCTCGTAGATCACGCTCGTCGCACCGTTGGCGAGCGGCCCGTAGACGATGTAGCTGTGGCCGGTGACCCAGCCGATGTCGGCGGCGCACCAGTAGACGTCGCTGTCCGGCTTGAGGTCGAAGACCATCTCGTGGGTCGCCGCCACCTGGGCGAGATAGCCACCCTGGGTGTGGACGATGCCCTTGGGCTTCCCGGTCGTGCCCGACGTGTAGAGGATGTAGAGGGGGTCCTCGGCGTTCATCACCTCGGGCTCGCACTCGTCGGACTGGCCTTCCACGAAGTCGTGCCACCAGACGTCCCGGCCCTCGGTCATGTCGACGCCGTGGCCGGTCCGCTCCAGGACGATGACCTTCTCCACTCCCGGGGTCTGCTGGAGGGCCCGGTCGGCGTTGGCCTTGAGCGGGACGATGTTGCCGCCGCGCCACGCGCCGTCCTGGGTGACCAGGACGCGGGCGTCGGCGTCGAGGATGCGGCTGGCGAGTGCGTCGGCGGAGAAGCCGCCGAACACGACGGAGTGGATGATGCCGAGCCGGGCACAGGCGAGCATCGCCACGGGGAGCTCGGGGACCATGCCCATGTAGATGGCGACCCGGTCGCCCTTCTGCAGGCCCAGGCCCTTGAGTGCGTTGGCGAAGCGGTTGACCTCGGCGGCAAGCTCGCCGTAGGTGACGGTGCGGGTGTCACCCGGCTCGCCCACCCAGTGGTAGGCGACCTTGCCGGCATGCTCGGGGAGGTGGCGGTCGAGGCAGTTGTAGGAGACGTTCAGCTCGCCGTCCGTGAACCACTTGTAGAACGGCGGGTTGGAGTCGTCGAGGACGACCGTCGGCTCCTTGAACCAGGTCACGTAGGTCCTGGCGGCCTCCAGCCAGTAGGCGTCCGGGTCGGCCTTGGCTCGGTCGTAGACGTCCTTCGGGGTGACCGATCCGGCGGCGAACTCGGGAGGGGGCGGGAACGTGCGGTCTTCCCTGAGAAGGTTCTCCAAGGTCTGAGACATCGACTCACTCCTCCTGTCCAGCCGGGCCCTCCGAAACTACCACCCGGCGACCGGCCCACCATAGGGCCACGGCGGCCGCCGCGGCGGCCCACATGAGCACGTCTCCCGTGCGGGCGTAGACGGACGGCTCGCGGGGCCGCACCTCGCCGACGACCACCGCCTGGACCCCGGATCCGCTCATCCCGGTGATGAAGTCGCCGCTGGCGTCGATGAGGACCGACCTGCCGGAGACGGCGCCGTGGATCACATCGAGTCCGAGCTCCGTGGCCCGCATCCGGGTCATGCCGATGAAGATGTCGGAGGTCGGGACGCCAGGGCCGTAGGAGTCGTTATTGGTCGCCACCACCAGCAGCTCCGCGCCCTTCGCGGCGTGGGCTCGGGCGAAGCGGGAGAAGCCGCCTTCCCAGGAGATCACGGAGCCGAGCTGGATCCCGTCGAGATCGAAGGTGACCGCGCCGTCGCCGGGCCGCATGTCGCGGGGCACCCGGTACAGCTCGGAGATCAGCTTCGTGGCGATGGACCGGAACGGGACGAACTCCCCGAAGGGGATCGGCAGCTGTTTGAGGTACTCGCCGACGAACTCGCCCTGTGGCGACATGACGACGTTGGCGTTGACCCAGCTCCTCTCGTCGATGGGCCGGTCGGTGCCGCCGAGGAACCAGGCGTCGAGCCTGGCGGTCTCCGCGGCGATGGCCTCGCGGACCTCGGCGGAGTTCACCGGGTCGGCGTCGAACCCGCCCATGGAGCTCTCCGGCCACACCACCAGATCGACGTCGTCGAGGCCGCGGGTCAGCTCCAGGTGCTGGAGGTAGGTGCGGTAGCGCTCGTCGGGGCCGCAGTGCTCGAACGGGCACGGGGTGGAGCCCTGCACGATGGCGACGCGGATCGGGTCGCCGGCCGCTCCGGACGGGACCACCGCGGCCACTCCGTAGACGAGGGCGACGGCGGCGGGCGCCCACCAGAGCCTGCGGTCGAGACGCCCGGTCAGCGCCAGGGCAATCACGGCGGCGAGGGCCACCACCATCACGGTCAGGCCGCTCGTGCCCACCAGGGCGGCGGGGTACCGGGTCCATCGGGCGTCGGCCAGGGCGTAGCCGGCGGCCCCCCACTCCATGCCGCCGTACGGAAGGCGGTAGCGCCACAGCTCCATGAACGCCCAGCCACCGGTGGCCAGCGCCCACCAGGCCACCGGGGGTCGCCGGCGCTGGGAGACAAGCCACCACCCGTAGGCTCCGAAGAACACGCCCTCCACCGGGGCCAGCACCAGGGCGGCCGGGTGGAGGTTCTTCAGCCACCACATGAGCGTGGCGATGAACACGGCACCGTAGGCGAGCCCCGCCCACGCGCCATGGACGGGTCGATCGAGTCGACGCAGCCCGGCGAGGAAGAGGGCCACGCCCGCCACCACCAGCACGCCGGGCCCGTAGGGCGGGAAGGCGAGCGTGGTGACCAGCGCTCCCGCGAGCACCAGAAGCACCGGCTTCACGACGATGAGGGTAGGAATCGAAACCGTCTTTAGAGTCCCCGTCAATGCACGATCGTGAGTCAGCAGTCGCGCTGCGCGCCGCCCGCGCCGCTGCGGAGATGATCAAGGAGGGTTTCCACTCCGCCCTGGAGACGGTGATGAAGGGCGACGTCGACCCGGTGACCCAGGTCGACCGCTCGGCGGAGCGGGCGATCATGGAGATCCTCGACGCCGAGTTCCCCGAGGACCGCCGCCTCGGCGAGGAGGGCGGCGGGAGCGACTGGCGCGAGGGGCGGGTCTGGATCGTGGACCCGCTCGACGGCACGGTGAACTTCGTCCACCGCCTGCCCCATGTGGCCGTCTCCATCGCCCTGTGGGAGGACGGTGCGCCGCTGGTCGGCGTGGTGCTCGACGTGGCCCGGGGGGAGGAGTTCGTCGCGGTCCGCGGGGGCGGCGCCACCCTCGACGGCCGCCCCATCCGGGTGGGGGACACGAAGGAACTGGCGCAGGCCCTGGTCCTCACCGGCTTCCCCTACGACCAGCGGGAGCACCCGGGCGGCTACCTGGCCCAGGTGGAGCGGCTCCTCGTCGAGTCGCAGGCCGTCCGGGTGATCGGCTCCGCAGCGCTCGACCTGGCCTGGGTGGCGGCCGGGCGCGCCGACGCCTACACCGAGCACGGCGGCCGCCGCGGCCTGAAGCCCTGGGACCTCGCCGCCGGGGCGCTGCTGGTCACCGAGGCCGGAGGCCGGTTCGGCGACGTCGACGGCAACGAGTTCGTGCTCAAGGGAAGGGCGTTCGTCGCCTCCAACGACCACCTCTTCGAGAAGGTGGCCTCGCTCGTACGGGACACCATGCCCGACCATCTGCGATGAGGTACCACGACCACCACTTCCACCCCTTCGGGTACGCGGCCGCCGCCACCGGGCTGGACGTCTACGACGCGGCCGACATCGCCGACCTGCAGCGTCGGCTCGCCGGGCGTGCGCAGCAGGTAGACGGGGCGGTGATCGCCGAGCGGCTCAACGACGAGACCCTCGCCGAGCGGCGTCTCCCCACGGCCGCCGACCTGGACGAGGCGGTGGTCGACCGGCCCGCCCTCGTCTACCGGTACTGCGGCCACATCGCCGTGGCCAACACGAAGGCCATGGAGCTGGCCGGCGTTGGTGCGGGCACCCCGGACCCCGACGGCGGAAGCTTCGACCGCCTCCCCGACGGGACCCCCAACGGTGTCCTCCGCGAGACGGCCATCGACGCCGTCGCCAGGGCGGTGGCACGGCTCGTGCCACCCCAGACCGACGCCGAGGTCCTCGCGGCGCTGGGCGCCCTGCCCACGATGGGCATCGGGTCCGTGACCGCGATCGTCTCGCCCGAGGAGCCGCTCTGGGTGGGGGTGGACGACGAGATCGGGGCGCTGGTCCGTCTCGCCCCCGACCTGCCCGTGGCGATGGACGTGCTGGTGGCGACCCGGAGTCCGGCGGCCCTGAGCCGCGCCGCCGAGCGGCTGGCCGCCGCCGAAGGTCCCGTGCGGTTCGCCGGGTGGAAGGACTTCTCCGACGGCAGCTTCGGCGGGCACACGGCGGCGATGCACGAGCCGTACCACGACCGCCCCGACACGAGAGGAACGGTCCGCCTCGACCGCCGGCTGGCGGTGGAACTGGGTCGGCTCTCGTACGGGCTGGGCGGGATCGTCGCGATCCACGCCATCGGCGACCGCGCCAACGACCTGGTGCTCGACGTCATGGAGGAGCTCATCGGCCTCGGCGTCGACCCGGCGGCCACCCGCATCGAGCACGCCTCGATCCTCACCCCGGCGGCCATAGAGCGGATAGCGCGGCTGGGGGTGACGGCTTCGGTGCAGCCCGCCTTCATCGCCTCGGAGGCCGACTGGCTCCCCCGGCGGCTCGGCCCGGAGCGGATGGAGCGGGTCTACCCGTTCCGGTCACTGCTCGAAGCCGGCGTCCAGCTGGTCGGCGGCAGCGACGCACCGGTGGAGCATCCCGACCCCGAGCGGGCTATCCGTACCGCGGTGGAGCGGGTGGGCTTCAACCCGGCCGAGTCGCTGACAAGGAAGCAGGCCGAGGCCCTGTTTGCCCCACCGGGCCACTGACCGGCCGCCACCGCCGTCCCGGCGCACCGCTCCCACTCGTCCAGCCACCTCTTGCGTGCCTCCTGGACCTCCACGGGCACCGCGCCGAACGAGCCGTGGTTGAGGTGGTGGATGGAGGGGTCGAGGGACCACACGGGCGGCAAGGCGGCGCCTCAGGCGCCGGGATCGTCGGGGACCCGGGCGGCGTAGATGAGCGGGATGCTCGCCACCGACACCAGGCCCTTCACCCACAGGTTCACCCAGAAGATGCTCCACACGGTGGCCCACGGCAGGCCCTCGGTGCCGAGGACCGCCACGGGAGCGAAGGCGCACACGGCGAACACGAGGTTGTCCACCGGCACGCTCACGGCGTTGGACACCAGCACCCGGAGCCACTGGAACCGGCGGGTGACGCGGGTGACGAACAGGTGATAGACCTCGGTGTCGAGCAGCTCGCTGATCACCATGGCCAGCATCGAAGCCAACACGAGCCGCCAGATCGGCCCCAGCACCGCGGCGTACTCCTCCCCCAGGCCCCACGACGGGTCGGCGGGCACGCCGGCGGTCCATGCGAGGTAGGCGGCCAGGAAGAGGTTGAGGACGGCACAGGTGACGATCAGGGCCCGCGCCGCCGACCGGCCAGCCGCCTTGTGGACCACGTCCCGGAGCGTAAAGGTGATCGGGTAGACGAAGGTGCCCATGTCGACCGCCTGACCGAGCACGACGCCGATCTTCAGGCTGGTCACCTGCGAGACCATCTGGGCGCCCGCATAGGCGCCGATGGCAGCCACCGCGACCCGCGACAGGCCGGCACGCGTCCGATCACCCTCCATGCGGGGGCATAGGTTGCCAGGTGCGCCGCGTCAGACGAAGGCCGGATGCATGCAATCCCGGGGTGAAACCGGGAGGCCGCCGTTACGCTCACCGCCGATGTCCTTCCGAGACCTGACCCCTGCCGACGTCACCACCGGAACCGAGAACGCCATCGCCGAGGCCCGCGCCGTCCTCGACGAGCTCTGCGCCCCCAAGGAGCAACCCACCTTCGAGAACACGATGCGACCGATCGACCGCATCAACGACATCCTCGGCCACGCGTTCTACCGCTACGCCTTCATGGGCTACGTCCACACCTCCAAGGAGGTCCGGGACGCGGCCAAGGAGGCCGAGGAGAAGCTCTCCAAGTTCGGCGTGGAGATGATCTTCCGGGACGATCTCAACACGGCCGTCAAGGAGTACGCCGCCACCGACGAGGCCGGCTCCCTCGAGGGCGAGAAGAAGCGGTTCCTCGACTTCATGCTCCGCGACCTGCGTCACGCCGGCCACGACCTCGACCCGGAGACCCGCACCGAGGTCAAGGCGAAGACCGAGCGGCTCATCGAGCTGGGTGTCAGGTTCCAGGGGAACATCGACGAGTGGGAGGCCCACATCCTCGTCGACCGGGACGGTCTCGACGGTCTGCCCGAGAGCTTCATCGAGGGGCTGGAGAAGGACGAGGAGACCGGCCTCTACAAGGTGAGCATCGACTATCCGGAGTTCTTCCCGTTCATGGAGAACGCCCGGCGCCGCGACCTCCGCGAGCGGCTGCGGTTCGAGTTCAACACCGTCGCCGTGGATGAGAACAAGGCCCTGCTCGAGGAGGCGGTCCGCCTGCGCCAGGAGATCGCCGAGGCGTTCGGGCTGCCCAGTTGGGCGCACTACGTCCTCGAGGAGCGGATGGCGAAGGACCCCGAGCGGGTGCGGTCGTTCTATGCCGAGCTCCGTCCCCCACTCACCGAGAAGGCGAAGGCCGAGATCGGGGCGGTGGCCGCACTCCTGGAGAAGGACACCGGCGACCGGGCCGTCCAGCTCTGGGACTGGAACTACTACGACACCCTCCAGCGCAAGACCGAGTACGGCGTTGACCCGTTCGAGGTCGCCAGGCACTTCCCGCTCGACCAGGTGCTCCAGGGCATGTTCGAGCTGACCTCGGAGATGTTCGGGCTCGAGTACCGGGAGATCGAGGGCGCAGAGACCTGGCACGAGGACGTGCGGTTGTTCCAGATGCTGGACAGGGAGACGGGCGAGGAGATCGGCCGCTTCTACCTCGACCTGTTCCCGCGTGAGGGGAAGTTCAGCCACGCCGCCGAGTTCCCGCTGGTCCCGGGCCGACGCAAGGAGGACGGGAGCTACCAGAACCCCGTCTGCGCCATGGTGGCCAACTTCACCAAGCCCACGAAGGACAACCCGTCGCTGCTCCAGCACAACGAGGTGGAGACCCTCTTCCACGAGTTCGGCCACGTCCTGCACCAGAACCTGGGTCGCACCGAGTTCGCCCGCTTCTCCGGCACCAACACCGAGAGGGACTTCGTCGAGGCGCCCAGCCAGATCATGGAGCACTGGGTGTGGCGGGTCGACGTGCTGCAGCGGTTCGCCCGGCACTACGAGACCGGCGAGCCGATCCCCGAGGAGCTGGTCCGGCAGCTGGTCGCCGCCCGCAACCTGAACAAGGGGATGTTCTACCTCCGCCAGATGCAGTACGGCTGGTGGGACCTCGAGCTGCACTCGGGCCCCGACCGCGACCTGGAGGAGATCTACCGGAAGGGCGCCGAGATCACCATGCTCCCCCTCCAGGAGGGAACATTCACCCTGACCAGCTTCGGACACCTCTTCGGTTACGACGCGGGCTACTACGGGTACATGTGGTCCGAGGTGTTCGGTGACGACATGTTCTCCCGTTTCGAGGCCGAGGGGGTCACGAACCCCGAGGTGGGCATGGCCTACCGGCGGGCGATCCTGGAGAAGGGCGGGTCGGTCGACCCGGACGTCATGCTCAGGGAGTTCCTGGGCAGAGAGCCGAACAACCGGGCGTTCCTCGCCAACCTCGGGATCCTGGGAACCGATTGATTGGCGCGAGACGTCTATACCGGTGATAATGGAGGGGTTCCCCCATCCGGTCGGCGCCGCTTGCGTGCGCGCGTCGGGAAGAACTCGGATGGTCCAGGAATCTCTTCGTTGATCCGATTGTTCAACTGATTGACGCAAACGACTACCCCGGCCCTGGAGGGCCTTGAAACATGAGCGAGATTGTCAGAGGTGCAGCCATCAAGGGTGTGACGAGGCCGTCGCGGCGCTTCGCCGCGGGTCGCGTGTGCGCCAAGCCTGGCTGCGACACCAAGCTGTCCCAGTACAACAAGGCGGACTACTGCCATGCCCATGCTCCGGTGAGGTTCCCCCGCGTCCGCGGGAAGATCCTCGACGAGCAGGCCTGATCTTCTGTCCGGGACGACCAGCCCAGACAGGCACCCAGAGAGAGCCCCGGCCCCGGCCGGGGCTCTCTCGTGACCCACCGAACCTTAAAGTGCACTTCAAGGTTGGAGTATCATCGGTTTCGTGAAACTGACCAACAGAGCCAGAAACACCGCGTAGAGACACCAACACATCAGCTACAAGAACCAATGGG
>QGUS01000034.1 GCA_003242515.1 Actinomycetota bacterium | reverse complement strand
GCCTGGGGTCACACCCGCTTCCTCCAGGCCCACGTCCCGCTGGGTGTGGCCCTGTTCGGAGCCCACGTGGCGATGGCCCTGCTCAGCGACCGCGTCGGACGCTGAGCGTCAGGCCTCCGGGCCCTCGACCAGCCGGTACGCCAGGGTCTGGGTGGACGACATGTCGAGGGTGAAGGAGACCATCTGACCGGTCTCCTCGTCGTTCGGGACGTTGATGTCCATCTTCACCCTGCCGTCCCCCTCCACCGTGAAGCGGCGGGTGACACCGGCCTCCGGGTCGAACCATGTGGTCATCCGGGTCTCTGAGGCGTCGACGTCGAAGACGAACCGCAGGCTGTTGCGCAGCTCCTCCAGCGCCGCAAGGTCCTCCTCGGTGGCCTCACCCTCGGGGATGAAGGCCTCGAAGAAGGCGAGCAGGAAGTCGGCGAAGTCGATCCGGATGGCCGAGGTGGAGACGACCGTGTCGATCACCATCACCTCGCGGCCGTCCAGCTGCTCCACCCGGTCGAAGGTGTTGGCCGTCTCGATGGTCGCCTCGTCGTCGCCGAAGAGCGGCAGCCTCTGCGTGTAGGACCAGGTGTCCCCCGGGCTGATCCCGTCGGTCGGGAGGATGGCCCCGAAGAACTGGATCGGGTTGAGGCCGCCGTTGCCGAGGTCCGACATCGAGTCGAGGTCGAGGCCCTGGAAGACGCCCCCGAACAGGTCCTCACCGGCTCCGACGCCGGGCTGGACGACCCTGCCCTGCCTGTCGACCACGATGGTCGCCGGGCTGACGTCCAGGCCGGCGAAGCCCGGGAGCTCGTCCTGCGACGCGGCCTTGCCGTCGACGGTGGCCTCGAACTCGAGGCCCTCGAGGTCGGCGGAGATGGTGATCTCGAACGTGTCCGGCTCCGGCCCCTCCCCCACCTCGTAGGTGATCCGGATCGGGCCCTTCACCCGCATCTGCATCTCGCCGGGCAGGTCCTCCTCCTCCAGGGCGGCGGGGTCGCCCGAGGTCCGCATCTCGATGGTCTGGTCCATCGCGACCTCGTAGACGTACTCCTGGCCCTCGGCGAGCGAGTACGCCACCTGGAAGACCGGGGGCTCGGTGGTGGTCGTCGTGGGGGCGGCGGTGGTCGTGGTCGGCTCGGCGGACCCGCCGCAGGCGGCGAGCAGCAGCGCGGACGCCAAGACCGCAGCGAGGGCGCGGAGTCGGAAGCTCATACGGGGAAGTTATCGGCATGCCGGAGTCATGCCATTAGCCACACGGGATGGGTCTACCCTCCGTGCCATGAGTCGTCGCATCCTGGTCGCGGTGGCGTGGCCCTACGCCAGCGGCCCCCGCCACCTCGGACACCTGGCCGGGGCCTACCTGCCCGCCGACATCTTCGCCCGCTATCACCGGCTCGCCGGCAACCAGGTGCTCATGGTCTCGGGCTCCGACGTCCATGGCACCCCGATCACGGTCCGCGCCGACCAGGAAGGTGTGGAGCCGCAGGTCATCGTCGACCGCTACCACAACGAGTTCCTCCGCGACTGGGAGACCCTGGGGATCTCCTGGGACCTCTACACCTCCACCGGCACGCCCAACCACTACGCCGTCACCCAGGACGTGTTCCTCCGCCTCCTGGAGAACGGGTATTTGGCGAAGAAGACGTCCAGCCAGTTCTACGACCCGGAGGCGCAGCGCTTCCTGCCCGACCGCTACGTCCAGGGCACCTGCCCCAACTGCGGCTACGGGGAGGCCCGCGGCGACCAGTGCGACAACTGCGGCAAGACCCTCGACCCGGTCGACCTCATCGACCCGGTGAGCCGTCTCAGCGGCGCCCGCCCTGTGGAGCGCGAGACGGAGCACTACTTCCTGCTCCTCTCCAAGCTCGAGGACCGGCTGCGGGGGTGGCTGGAGACCAAGACCACCTGGCGCCGTCACGTCCGCAACTGGGCTCTGGGCATGGTCAACGAGGGCCTGCCCGACCGGGCCATCACCCGCGACCTGGAGTGGGGCGTCCCGCTCCCGGTCGACGACCTCGGGCCCGGGAAGCGGATCTATGTGTGGTTCGACGCGGTCATCGGATATCTGTCGGCCTCGAAGGAGTGGGCGCAGCGCCAGGGTGACCCCGAGTCGTGGCGCCTGTGGTGGGAGGACCCCGAGGCCGAGTCGTACTACTTCGTCGGCAAGGACAACATCCCCTTCCACACGGTGATCTGGCCGGCCATGCTCATGGGCTACGGCGGTCTCAACCTCCCGACCGACGTCCCGGCCAACCAGTACGTGACCTTCGGGTCGCAGAAGGCCTCGGCGAGCCGCGGGATCGGCCGCTCGATCGGCTGGTACGCGGAGCGGCTCCAGCCCGACGCGCTGCGCTATGCCCTGGGCTCGGTGCTGCCGGAGCACCAGGACACGGACCTCTCCGACGAGGAGATCATCCGGAGGGTCAACGAGGAGCTGGTCGCCACCTGGGGCAACCTCGTCAACCGTGTGCTCACCATCAGCGCCCGCAACTTCGACGGGCGCGTCCCGGATCCCGGACCGCTGACCGCCGAGGACGAGGCGATCGTGGCCGTCGGGTCGAAGGTCCTCGAGGACACCGCCGCCCACATCGAGAAGGTGGAGCTGCGCAGCGGCCTCCGGGCGGCCATGGACGCCGCCTCGACGGTGAACGCCTACCTGAACGCCACGGAGCCCTGGAAGCTGATCAAGACCGATGCCGGGCGGGCCGCCACCGTGCTGTGGTCGGCGATCCAGGCCATCGCGGGCATCCGGGTGGCCCTCCACCCGTACATCCCCCACAGCAGCGCCCGGGTGGGAGAGATGCTGGGGATCGGGGCGGAGATCACCTCGTGGACGGCGCCCCGGGTGGAAGGCGGCACGCCGCTCGGCGAGGTCACGCCGCTGTTCACCAAGCTCGACGAGAGCGTCCTCGACGACTGAGGCGTCGACCGTCCCCCGTCGGCGGCGATCGGCCTGAGGTGCGCGCCGCAGGGATGCAACTTCCCCACACCGCGCGACGTCTAACCGGTATGCAGATCGCACGCATGGCGCGGATCGCCACCGGATCCACCCTGGTCGTGGCGGGGACGGCCATGCTGGTGCTGCCCGGACCGGGTGTGCTCACCATCGCCGCCGGGGTCCACCTCCTCTCCCGCGACGTGCCCGTCGCCGCCCGGGTCAAGGCCTGGTCCCAGCGGAAGCTGGCGGAACGCCGCGAGAAGTAGCCCGGGGTCACAGCCTCGGGGCCAGCATCGGCGCCGCTCGCTCAGCCGCGGGGACGAATAGGAGAACGCCCCGACCGGAGCCGGGGCGTTCCGTACCGCGTGCGGGGTACCAGGTGCTACTTGGAAGGCGGGTAGACGCCAGCGTCCTTGGCCTTCTCGGTCTGCCAGAAGATGTCGGCGATCTCGTCGACGAGGGCGACGAGCTCCTCGCCCACCTTCGGGTCCATCGACTTCTTGGCCTCGCCGGCCTTGTGGATGGCCCGCCAGAAGAGGTCGTCCAGGTCGGGGAACTGCTTCCGGTGCTCCTCGGTGAAGAAGTCCACCCACAGCACCATCAGGTGGTGCTTGACCAGCTCCGCGCGCTCCTCCTTGATGAAGATGGCGCGGTCACGGAACACCGGGTCGTCGGAAGCCTGGTACTTCTGGGCGGCCTTGAGGACCGAGAGGGCCTCGATCTTGGCCTGGGCCGGGTCGTAGACCCCGCAAAACAGGTCGCAGTGGGCGTGTGCCACCGTTACTTGACGCATCCTTGCCTCCTCTTGGGACAACCTCTACCCGATTGACCATACTCCGAAAATGACGTTGATCCGGTTCCGGGTGGCGGAGGACTCGATGCTGCCCTCGCTCCGTCCAGGGGACGAGTTCGTGGCGACCTCGTCGCGCCCTGCCCGGATCGGCGACATCGTCGCCCTGCCCCATCCGAACCGCTCCGACTTCTGGCTGGTGAAGCGTCGCGTCACGCCGCCTCAGCCGCTCCCCGACGACCTCGCCTGGGTGGCCTCCGACAACACCGGCGTGGCGGCCGTGGACTCCCGCGCCTTCGGGCCGGTGCCGGCGTCGTCGCTCCTCCCCCGCGTGGAGCGGCTGGACCCGGTGGTGTTCGCAGAAGCGGTGGAGCTGCTCGCCTCCGAGGACGAGTCCTTGCAGGCGGTGGTCGAGGAGCACGGGGTCCCGGAACTGTGGACCCGCCCGCCGGGGTTCGCCACCCTCGCCCTGCTGGTCCTGGAGCAGCAGGTGTCGCTGGAGAGCGGCGCCGCCGTCTTCCGCCGTCTCTCCGCCGCCGCCGGCGGGATCACTCCGGAGAAGCTCCTCGCCCTCGGCGAGGAGGGCATCCGGTCGGCCGGGGTCACCCGCCAGAAGGCCGGCTACCTGGTCGAGCTGGCGGAGCGGGTGGCCACGGGGGACCTGGACCTGGAGGCGCTGGAGAGGGAGCCGGAGGACCGCGCCCGGGAGATCCTCCTCTCGTGCCGGGGCATCGGCCCGTGGACCGCAGACGTCTACCTCCTGTCCGCCCTCAGACACCTCGACGTCTTCCCGGTCGGCGATCGGGCGCTCCAGGTGGGCACGGGGGAGGTCCTGGGTCTGGCGGAGCCGCCGTCGCCCGACGACCTGGAGTTCCTGTCCCAGCCCTGGCGGCCCGTCCGCGCCGTGGCCGCCCGGCTCATCTGGCACGCCTACCTGGCCCGCCGGGGCCGGTCCGAGCCCGAGCACGCCCTCGGGCGGTGACTCCGCCCGCGCGGGCGTCCCGAGGCGTAGAGTCGGGATATGACCGAGTTCGTGGTCGCGATGGAGAACCGGCCCGGCCGGCTCGCATCCCTCACGGAGGCGCTGGGTGCGGCGGGGGTCAACATCGAGGCCCTGACCGCCTACGGGTACGACTCCGAGGCGACGGTCCGTCTCATCACCAGCGATCAATCGGGCACCGAGCGGGTGCTGGACGAGGCCGGGCTCCGCTACGAGGAGCGGACGGTCCTCACCGTCCACCTCCCCCACCGGCCCGGCGAGCTGGCACGGCTGACCCGTTCCCTCGCCGACGCCGGGGTCAACATCGACGCCCTGTACGTGCTCAAGACCTCGGCGGACGGCATCGAGCTCGCCCTGTCGGTCGACCAGCCGGAGACCGCGCTGCCGCACCTGCAGGTGCTCGGCTAGGCACCCCTCACCGGGGCGTCACGAGCCGGGGCAACCGACGGCTCCGGCCCTAAAGTGCCGTCGATGCGTTCACTGACCCGAAGCGTGGTCGCGCTCTGCCTGCTCGTCGGCGCCTGCTCTCCCGCGGCGGAACCCACGACCACCACGAGCAGCACCATCCCGACCACGTCCACCACCAGCACCGTCGCGACCACCACCACGACGGCTCTCCCCTCCGACCTCTCCCCGCTCACCGGCCTGCCCGTCTCCGACCCGGAGCTCATCCAGCGGCAGGTCCTGGCGGTGAAGATCGACAACCACCCGCAGGCGGTCCCCCAGTCCGGCGTGGAGCAGGCGGACGTGGTGATCGAGATGCTCGTCGAGGGCATCACCCGCTTCCTCACCCTCTGGCTCGAGTCGGACTCCGGGTATCTGGGCCCGATGCGGTCTGGCCGTCCCACGGACGCCACGCTGCTCGCCCCGCTCAACCACCCGACCTTCGCCCGCTCCGGCGCCCAGGACTGGGTGCAGACCTTCATCAGCAACCGCGACGTCCACCAGGTCGGCGAGATCGGAGGCGACGCCACCTTCCGCGTCTCCCACCGCTCCTCGCCCCACAACCTATACGTGAGCACCATCGCCCTGCGGGAGTGGGCGGACGCCCGGGGCTACCCGAGCGACCCGCCGGATCCGATCTGGGAGTTCGGGCCGCTGCCTTCGTCGGCGAGGCCGGCGTCCCACGTCCGGCTGGACTTCAACCGGAACATCGTCGAGTGGACCTGGGACGAGGACGAGGGGCTGTGGCTGCGCACCGCCTACAACCGGGACTCCATGTGGATCGACCGTGACGGCAAGACCGGCCGGCTCGGGGCCCCGGTGCTGGTGGCCTTCGAGGTCGAGATGTACCAGGCGACCCCGGACGACGGCCAGGTCGGCACCCCCGTCCCCGCGTCGAAGACGACCGGCACCGGCCGGGCCTGGGTGTTAGCCGACGGCAGGGTCGTCGAGGGCACCTGGAAGCGCCCCGACGAGAAGGCCGGCTGGTTCGTCCTCGAGGACCCGTCCGGCAACACCATCCCGATCCCGCCGGGACGGCCCTGGATATCGTTGGTCCCCGCGACCGGAGGTCTGACCTACGAGCCCTGAGCAGGCGCTGGAACGGGCCTGGGCCCTCCAGCCGGAGTTGAACATCTTCACGCAGATCGAGGACGAGGTCCCGGCGAGCTGGCCGGAGGGCCCGCTCTCGGGCATGCCGATCGCGGTCAAGGACATGATCGACCACGCCGGCCGACTGGTGACTTGCGGCTCCGCCTTCTACCGGCGTGTGGCCGACTCCACGGCCCCCGCCCTGGCGGCCATCGAGGCGGCAGGCGCCGTCGTCATCGGCCGGACCGGCATGCACGAGTTCGCCTTCGGCTTCTCCTCCGAGAACCCGCACTTCGGCCCCGTGCGCAACCCGTGGGACCCCGACACCTCCTGCGGCGGCTCCTCGGGCGGCTCCGGCGCCGCGGTGGCGGGAGGGATCGTCCCGATCGCCCTGGGGACCGACACCGGCGGATCGGTGCGGGTGCCCGCCGCCCTCTGCGGCACCTACGGCCTCAAGGTCACCTACGGGCGGATCGACACCGGCGGCGTCTTCCCGCTCGTCCCCTCGATCGACACGGTCGGCCCGCTCGCCGACTCGGTGGAGAACATCGCCGTCTCCTACCGGGTCATGTCGGGCGACGACCAGCCCGAGCCGGAGCCCCGTCCGCTGCGCCTCGCCATCCCCCAGCCGTGGACGGAGCAGGCCCCCATGTCGGACGAGGTAGCGTCCGTCTTCGCCGGCACGGTCGAGAAGTTGCGCTCCCTCGGGCACACGGTGGAGGAGGCGGCCATGCCGGAGGTCATGCCCTCCCCCCTGGTGGTCCCGGCCATCGGCGAGGAGGTGCGGGAGATCCACCGCCCCTACCGGGAGCGGGGCGAGACCTACGGCGAGGACGTGGCCCAGCGCATCGCCGACTCCGAGGCCGCCACCGACGAGGACGTCACCGCCGCCCGGCGCTGGCAGCAGGGCCTCCGCGACGGCTTCGCCGCCGTCTTCGGCGGCTACGACCTGGTGATCACGCCCACGGTCCCGGTCCGGGCCAAGCGCATCGGCGAGGACACCATCGCCGGCCTCCACTACCGCACCGTCCTGTCGTGGTTCTCGTACGTCGCCAACCACGCCCTGATCCCGGCGATCGCCATGCCGCTGCTCGGCACCGGGGAGCCTCCCCTGTCGCTCCAGGCCATGGGACCGATGGACGGTGACCTCCTGCTGATCTCCTTCGCCCGGCATCTCGAGCGAGAAGGGATCTCAGGTTTCCGCCCCGCGCCGACGATGTAATGGGTGTCGCTCCCCGTTGGCGGGAGAGCGAATCGTGAGGGATAGAATCACGCCGAAAGACCGCCCATAACGGGTCGAGCGCGGCCCAAAGGAAGTGATCCAAGTGGCTGAAGAGAGCGCCACGGATAGACCGCAAACGCAGACTCAGACCTTCGATCGACTGGTCATCCGATTCGCCGGCGACTCGGGCGACGGAATGCAGCTGGCGGGCAGCAGGTTCACCGACGCATCCGCCCTGTTCGGTAACGACCTGGCCACGCTTCCCAGCTACCCCGCCGAGATCCGCGCACCGGCCGGGACCTTGCCGGGTGTCTCCAGCTTCCAGGTTCAGATCGCCGACTACGACATCCTCACGGCCGGCGACGAGCCCGACTGCCTGGTGGCGATGAACCCGGCGGCCCTGAAGAAGAACCTCAAGGACCTGCGTGACGGTGGGACGCTGATCATCAACACCGATGCGTTCGACGAGCGCAACCTCGCCAAGGCGGGCTTCGAGTCGAACCCGCTAGAGGACGGGTCGCTCGACAGCTACCGCGTGATCAAGGTCCCGATGGACGAGCTCACCACCGAGGCCGTCCGCGAGACCGGCGTCACCGGCCGCGACGTCCTCCGCTCCAAGAACTTCTTCGCCCTCGGCCTCATGGCCTGGCTGTTCGGGCGTCCGACCCAGCCGACGCTCGACTGGATCGAGAAGAAGTTCTCTCGCAAGCCCGAGGTGGCGGCCGCCAACGCCGCGGCATTCAAGGCCGGTTACAACTTCGGCGAGACCACCGAGGCGACCAAGGTCACCTTCGAGGTCAAGCCGGCCACCCTGCCGGCGGGCACCTACACCAACATCACGGGCAACATCGCCCTGGCGTGGGGCCTGGTCGCCGCCGCCCAGAAGGCGGGTCTGCCGCTCTTCTACGGCACCTACCCGATCACCCCGGCGTCGGACATCCTCCACGAGCTGTCCCGGCACAAGAACTTCGGTGTCCGGACCCTGCAGGCGGAGGACGAGATCGCTGGCATCGGCACGGCCATCGGCGCCGCCTTCGCCGGCTGTCTAGCCGTCACCGGCTCGTCGGGTCCCGGCATCGCCCTGAAGAGCGAGGCCATCTCCCTCGCCTTCATGCTCGAGCTGCCGCTGGTGGTGGTCAACGTCCAGCGGGGCGGCCCGTCGACCGGCCTGCCCACCAAGCCGGAACAGTCCGACCTGCTGTTCTCCCTGTACGGGCGTCACGGCGAGTCGCCGGTCCCCGTGCTGGCGATCGCCTCCCCGTCGGACGCCTTCGACATGGCGATCGAAGCGGCCCGCATCGCGATCAAGTACATGACGCCGGTGCTGCTGCTCTCCGACAACTACATCGCCAACGGGTCGGAGCCGTGGAAGCTGCCGAACGTCGACGAGATCCCGCCGATCCCCGTCAAGTTCGCCAAGCACCCCAACGGCCCGGACGGCAAGTTCCTGCCCTACATGCGTGACTTCGACACCTTCGCCCGCCCGTGGGCGGTGCCGGGCACTCCGGGGCTGGAGCACCGTGTCGGCGGCCTGGAGAAGGAGGCCGTCACCGGCAACGTGTCCTACGACCCGGCCAACCACCAGCTGATGGTGGACAGCCGTGCCTGGAAGGTCGCCAACATCGCCAACGACATCCCCGAGGTCGAGGTCGAGGGCGACCAGGACGCCGACCTGCTGGTGCTGGGCTGGGGCTCCACCTACGGCCCGAACCGGGCCGCCGCCCGCCGGGCCCGCCTGGAGGGCGTCAAGGTGGCCACCGCCCACCTGCGGTACCTGAACCCGCTGCCCAGGAACCTGGGTGACGTGCTGCGCCGGTTCCCGAAGATCCTCATCCCGGAGCTGAACACCGGCCAGCTCCTCAAGCACATCCGCTCCGAGTACCTGGTGGACGCCGTCGGACTGAACAAGGTCATGGGCGAGCCGTTCAAGGTGGCGGAGATCACCGACAAGATCCTGGAGATGAAGAAGTGACCCTCTCCTACACACGAGCCGATTTCCAGACCGACCAGGAAGTCCGGTGGTGCCCGGGTTGCGGGGACTACACGATCCTGGCCTCGGTCCAGCAGTTCCTCGCCAGGCTCGGCCGACCCCGGGAGCAGTTCGTGTTCGTCTCCGGGATCGGCTGCTCGTCCCGCTTCCCGTACTACATGAACACGTACGGGATGCACTCGATCCACGGGCGCGCCCCGGCCATCGCCACCGGCATCGCGGTTACCCGCCCCGACCTGTCGGTGTGGGTGGTCACGGGTGACGGCGACGCCCTGTCGATCGGCGGCAACCACCTGATCCACGCTCTGCGTCGCAACGTCAACATCAAGATCCTGCTGTTCAACAACCAGATCTACGGCCTCACCAAGGGCCAGTACTCCCCGACGTCGGAGCTGGGCAAGACCACGAAGTCGTCGCCCTTCGGCACGATCGACCACCCGTTCAACCCGGTGTCGTTGGCGCTCGGCGCCGAGGCCACCTTCGTGGCCCGCACGCTGGACATGGACCGGGAGCACACGCAGATGGTCCTGCAGAAGGCGTACGAGCACGAGGGCGCGGCCTTCATCGAGATCTACCAGAACTGCAACGTCTTCAACGACAAGGCGTTCATCCAGCTCACCGGCAAGGAGGAGCGGGTCCACAACCGCATCAACCTGGAGCACGGCAAGCCCATCGTCTTCGACGAGGGCAAGAAGGCCGTGGTGCTGCGGGACGGCCAGGCCGTGATCGTGGACTCCAACTCCGTCGACCCGGGGGCGATCCTCGTCCACGACGAGACCCGCCCGGACCCGTCGGTGGCGTTCGCCCTCTCCCGGCTTTCGCACGGCCCGTACGGCCCGACGCCGCTGGGCGTGTTCCGCAACGTCTCCCGCCCCACCTACGACGCCGAGATGAACCGGCAGCTCGAGGAGGCCCGGGCGCAGCGGGGCCCCGGCGACCTGTCCAAGCTCATCCGCTCGCTCGGCACCTGGACCGTCGACGAAGGCGGCGAGATCACCGAAGGTTGATCGGCTGCTCCGCAGGCCGATCAACCACTACCGCTGCCCGATCCCGCCACGGCGCAGCGGGACGGTCACCCGGTCTGGTGAGATCTCGCCGGCGCCCCGATCCAGGGGCATGGGGTACGGGGCGCTAACCCAGCCGTTCGCGGATCCGGGCCACCTGGGACGCCACCCGCTCGGCCACTCGGCGGCGGCGGACCGACTCGGCGGGGTCGGCCACCGCGGCATCACCCGGCTGGAATCGGGCGTCCACCGCGGCGAGGTCGTCGTCGGTGACCGCGGCGAAGGCACGGCCCTCGTCCTCCAGCTTGCGCACCACCCGGCCCACGATCGCGTGGGCCTCCCGGAACGGCACTCCCCTGCCGACCAGCACGTCGGCCAGGTCGAGGCTCGTGGTCTCGGCCCGGGGCATCGGCGGGGCGGAGGGGAGGGCGCCGGGGGGGCCCCCCCTCGCCGGCTCTTATACACATCCCCCAGCCCCCCAGACTACGCGCGCGCTCGGCTGGCGTCTTCTCCTTGCAAAAAAAAAAAACCACCA
>QGUS01000270.1 GCA_003242515.1 Actinomycetota bacterium | reverse complement strand
TTGAACAGGAAGCCGTGGATCTCGGGCCCGTCGAAGGAGGGGTAGGTGACCTCCTCGAAGCTCACGTACCCGGATACCTGGATCTCGGCCGGCGGGTTGTCGAGGAGCACCGTCACCTCCCCAGCGGTCGAGACGCGGACGAGGCGGGGCGGGGTCCGGTGGTCCTCGTAGGTGGCGACGATGCCGTCGCCGGCCCAGTGGGGCTCGGACCAGGTGCCGCCCTCGCCCAGCGTGGTGACGGCGCCGTCGGCCGTGTCGACGAGGACGAGGTGGCTGCGGCCGCGCTCGGATCGGGTGGCGACGATGCGGCGGCCGTCGGAGTGCCACTCGACCCAGGCGATGTCGCCGGGTCCTTCGGTGACCTGCCGCTCCTCCCCCGTCTCCAGGTCGCACAGGTAGAGGTGGTACCAGCCGTTGCGCTCGGAGGTGAAGGCGAGGGTCTTCCCGTCGGGCGAGACGGCGGGCCAGCGGTCCTGCATCGCCGGGACGCCGGTGACCCGGCGGGTCTCGCCGGTGGCGAGGTCGGCCCACCAGATGTGGGTGGCGTTGGGGTCGTCGTCGGGCCTGACCAGGTAGGTGACGGCCCGGCCGCCGGGGACGACGGAAGCGCCGTAGACGTTCTGGCCGGCCGGGGTGATCGGCCGCGGCCACGGGTCGGCGACCTCGACGGTGGCGAGACGGGTCTTGTCGTCGTCCTCGACGCTGACGAGCAGGGTCTCGTCGTCCAGCCACATCGGCGACCCGGCCTCGCACAGCTCGCGGGGCCGCCCGCCGGCGGCGGGGACCACCCAGATGGACTCGTCGTTCGCATAGGCGATCGTGCTGCCGTCGGGCGACCAGGATGGCGTGGTGTCCTCCCAGAACGGCGTCAGCTCCCGGTGGGTGGTGAGCCGGATCGGGATGCCCCCGACGACCGGCATGACCCATACGTCACTGAGGTCGCGGTCGAGGATGAAGGCGACCCGGCTGCCATCGGGCGAGACGGCCAGGTCGTGGGGACGCTCGGTGGCAGCGATCGCCTCGAGCGACCAGGAAGACTTCTTGGCGTCTGGCCGGTCGAGGGAGACCTGCCCGTTGTGTTCGTCCTTGCCGATGAATCCGCTCACGCCGGAAAGGTAGTGCAGAAAGGGACCGGGATCGTCGGCCTTTCACGCCGCTGTTCGGGGGACGCCAGGATCATTCCGTCAGGTGGTAGACCAGCCGGTCACCATCCGCCCGCGCCTCGGGGGACGGTGCGTGGACCGTCATCCGCCCGTCATGCATCAGGTGCGCCACCTCGATCCCGCGGATCAGCACCAGGTAGTCGGCGAGGAGCCGGCGGTGACATCTCCACCACACCGACTCGCTGCACATCACCGCGGGCAGGCCGGGCTGAGCCAGGAGGGCGTCCACCGCCGCGCGGTAGCTCTCCGTCTCCATGTGATCGGCGTAGGCGCGGAAGGCGGCATGCTCGAGTCCGGCGTGCCGGGAGCCGGGGACCGGTTTGCGCCGTCCGCCGAGGTCCTTCAGCCAGAGATAGGAGATCCCCGCATCGGGGAGCCAGGCCTCCATCTCCTCCCGCCGGTACTGCGGGTTGTGCCGGCTCCCCGGGTAGGACCGGATGTCGACCACCCCGGTGACGCCGGCCGCGTCGATGAGGGAGACGAACTCGGATGCCGGCAGGGTGCCGTGGCCGACGGTGAGGACGCGCACGGACCGACCTATGGCCAGGCGACCTCAGAAGTTGAAGCGGGTGAGCCCGCCGGGATCGATCGCGAGGGTCACGACTGCCGAACGCGGCTCGATGACGTACACCGTCCAGGGTGGTGGGCCCTGCGCCGGAGCGTTGAAGGGCGCCGTGATCCCCACCCCGGTCTCGTCCGGCTCGACCGGCCACCCCGACGCACGCCACTTCTCCGTCGCCCGGGCCACGCTGTCGGGATCGGTCACTGCCATGGCCCTCCCCTCGAACACGATGTCGGCGTCGCGGACCGACAGCGAGATGACGCACCTCGGATCGCGTTCGATGTTCTGTCGCTTCCTGGTGTCCCCGGTCTGGAACCAGAAGGTCCCGTCCATCCAGATGGCGCCGACCGGGGTGACGTGCGGACTGCCGTCCGGATTGATGGTGGTCAACCAGGTGGTGGCCGCGTTGTGGGCCGCCGGGTCCGGCCTGGCTCCCGACTCGAGGCGTTCGGCGACGAACTCCCAATCGACCGGGGGCAGCTCGTTGGCCCGGCCCAGGTTGACTCTCTCCATGGTCGCTCCTCTCGCCCGTCCTTACCCGTCCCTACCGCACCGGCACACTCACCCGGGAGGTGCGATCGTCGGCTTCGGTGAGGTCTCATGGGAGGTCGTCGAAACGAAGCCGCACCGCTGCGCCCGTCGACGCCGAAGTCAGAGCCGGAGACTAGAGATCCGGGTCGATGCCGGCGGAGAGCTCCGAGACGAAGGCGGCGTTCGGGCCGCCGACCAGCTCGGCCCGGACGATGACCCGCTGCCGGGCAGAGCCCTTGGGATGGCAGGCGGTGAGTGTGAGCCAGGCCACCGGATCCTCCGGGCTGTCGGCGACCCAGGTGTCCGTCGGGGAGACGATGAAGGTCTCCGTCACCGCGTAGACGTGCCTGCCAGTGGCGGTATCGACGACGATCTCGTCGCCGGGAGCCAGCTCGTCGATGCGGTTGAAAGGGGGGCCCCAGGTGGGGCGATGACCGGAGACGACCGCGGTCCCGAGGGTGCCCGGCAGGGCGGTGCCCACCAGGTGCCCCGGGCCCTGACGGAGG
>QGUS01000033.1 GCA_003242515.1 Actinomycetota bacterium | reverse complement strand
GACCGATCTCGTCGCACGGATGCGGGTTGCGCTCCGCGAGGCGATGCTGGCCCGGGACCGCGCCGCCGTCGACGCCATCCGGTCCGCCCTGTCCGCCATCGACAATGCCGGCGCGGTGCCCGCACCGGACCTCGGCCTGGCCATTGAAGAGGCGGCGATCGGCGCCGGCTCGGCAGACGTCGCCCGCCGGGAGCTGGACGACGGGGACGCAGAGGCCATCGTGCAGGCCGAGATCTCCGAGCTGGAGGCGGCCGCGAGCCGGTACGAGGAACTGGGCGAGACCGACCGCGCGGGGCGGCTCAGGTCCGGGGCGCGGGCACTGCGCGCCCTCCTGGGCTGAACGCGGCTCGGGGGTCCGCCCCCGCGGCAGCCCCACCGGCCGCCGCTGCCCTGCCACACCGTTACGAGGCGGGCCCCCCGGCCTCGCCGACGGGAACGAGGCAGGCCGCTCCCACTAACCCTGCGTCGTCGATGCGGCTCGCCCGGACCACACCCAGCCCGGGGTCGAGGAGGTGGGCCCACTCGTCCCAGTCGGCGGTGACACCCCCTCCCACCACGATCAGCTGCGGCGAGAACAGCCGCTTCGCGTGCGCCAGGAACCGGTTGGCCCGGGCCACCCACTGCTCCCATGAGAGACCCTCGCGCGTCTTCGCCCGGGCCGCGAAGTGCCACTCGCACGGGTAGTGGCCGTCGAGCTCCAGGTAGCCCAGCTCGACGTTGGGGACGAGACGCCCGTCCGACAGGACGCCACTGCCGATGCCGGTGCCGAAGGTGATGACGAGCACCACGCCACTCACCCCCCGCGCCGGGCCGAAGCGGGCCTCGCACAGGGCGGCGGCGTCGGCGTCGTTCGCCACGAACACCTCGCGCCCGGTCGCGTCGGCGATCAGGTCGCGCACGTTCTGGCCGATCCACGACCTGTCGATGTTGCTGGCGGTCCAGACGCAGCCGTCGGGGTCGACCACGGCCGGAAAGCCCACGCCCAGCGGGCCGGAGTGACCGACACGGTCGATCACCTCCACCGCGGTCGCCACCACGGATTCGGGCGTCGCCGGCTGCGGGGTGGGGAGGTAGACGCGCTCTCCGACCAGCACGCCGTTCTCGAGGTCGACGACGCCGCCTTTTATCCCGGTCCCGCCGATGTCGAGTCCTACTGCAGTGGTCATCGGCTGAGCAGGGTAGAAGAGCCTCTACCCTGCCGCTGTGACCAGGGCAGACATCGCAGTCATCGGGCTCGGTGTGATGGGCGCCAACCTGGCGCTCAATCTCGCCGAGAAGGGCAACCAGGTGGTCGTCTATAACCGCTCCTGGGACGTCACCGAGGAGTTCATGGGCGGCGAGGAGGCGGGGGCCTTCGGCATCCGCCCGGCCCGTGACCTGGCCGAGTTGTCCGCACTGCTGGAGCGGCCCCGCGTCGTGATGCTGATGGTGACCGCGGGCCCGGCGGTCGACTCCGTGATCGAGGGCCTGCTGCCGCACCTGGATCCGGGCGACATCGTCATCGACGGCGGCAACTCCCTGTACCTGGACACCAACCGGCGCTCCGCCGCCCTGGCCCAGCGGGGCATCCACTACATGGGTGTGGGCGTCTCCGGCGGCGAGGAGGGCGCCCGCCACGGGCCGTCGATCATGGCCGGCGGCGACCCGGCGGCGTGGGAGACGGTCGGCCCGATGCTGGAGTCGATCGCGGCCCGCGCCCCCGATGGCACCCCCTGCGCCGACCTGGTCGGCCCGCAGGGCGCCGGCCACTTCGTGAAGATGGTGCACAACGGGATCGAGTACGGCGACATGCAGGTCATCGCCGAGGCGTACGACCTGATGCGCCGGGGCCTGGGCATGGAGCCCGCCGCCATCGGCGACGTGTTCTCCTCCTGGAACCAGGGCCGGCTGCGGTCCTACCTGGTGGAGATCACCGCCGACATCCTCGCCGCCACCGAGGACGGCACGCCCATGGTCGACCTGATCCTCGACGCCGCGGGCCAGAAGGGCACGGGCAAGTGGACCGTGATCGCGTCGATGGACCTGGCCCAGCCCACCGCCCTGGTCGCCGAGGCCGTCTACGCCCGCATCGTCTCCTCGGACCCGGACCGCCGGAAGCGGGCCGCGGCCCTCTTCCCCGGCTCGGGCACGGCATCGGGCGTGACCGTGGAGGACGTCGAGGCCGCCCTGTACGCGTCCAAGATCATCAGCTACTCGCAGGGGTTCCGGCTGATCCGCGCCGCCTCCGACGAGTACGGCTGGGACGTCGACCCGGGTGCGGTGGCGGCGCTGTGGCGCGCCGGATGCATCATCCGGGCCTCGTTCCTCGAGGACATAACCGCCGCCTACCGGGACGAGCCCGGCCTGGAGGACCTCAGCTTCGCCCCGTTCTTCGCCGACGCCCTCCGCTCGGCGGAGGCCTCGTGGCGTCGGGTGGTGGCCGCCGCCGTCCAGGCCGGCATCCCCGCGCCGGCGTACTCGTCGGCCCTGGCCTACTACGACGGGATGCGGTCGGAGCGGGTGCCCGCCAACCTCATCCAGGCGCAGCGCGACTACTTCGGGGCGCACACCTTCGAGCGGGTCGACCGTCCCCGCGGCGAGTTCTTCCACCGGGAGTGGACCCGGGGATAGGGCGGGCCACCCGACCGCTCTCCGGAACCGACCGCCCGCCTCTGGAGCTCGCAGACCTTCCTCGATCGAAACGGCTCGGGTGCCCGGCGCCGCGCGCGGTGCGGGCTACGCCGGCGGCAGCCCCGGGACCGGGACCGGGTCCGTGGCGTCGGAGATCCCGTCGCGGGCGTCGGCCGCCTCCACCTGGTCCCGGCGGATCCCGAGCAGGAACAGGATCGGGTCCAGGTAGGGCACCCGGATGCTGGTGTCGGCGTTCTCCTGCACGATGGGCTTGGCGTTGAAGGCGATCCCGAGGCCGGCGATGCGGAGCATCTCCAGGTCGTTGGCGCCGTCGCCGATGGCCACCACCTGGTCGAGCGAGATCCCCTCGCGTTCTGCAAGCTCCTTGACGAATCGCGCCTTCCCGGCGGCGTCCACGATCTCCCCCACCAGGTTGCCGGTGAGCTTCCCGTCGACGATCTCGAGGGTGTTGGACAGGTAGTAGTCGATGCCGAGGCGCTCGGCGAGCAGCCTGCTGGTGCGGGTGAAACCGGCAGAGACGATCGCCGTCCTGATGCCGAGCCGCTTCAGGGTACGGATCAGGGTCCGGGCGCCCGGAGTGAGCGTGATCGACTCGGCCACCCGCTGCACCGCCTCCTCGGACAGTCCGGCCAGGAGGGAGACCCGGCGGCGCAGCGCCTGCTCGAAGTCCATCTCCCCGGCCATGGCCGCCCGGGTCATCGCGGCCACCTCCTCCTCCACCCCGGCCTCGCGGGCGAGCAGGTCGATGACCTCCTCCTGGATCAGGGTCGAGTCGACGTCCATCACCACGAGGCGCTTGGCCCGGCGCACCAGCGTGTCGGGCTGGATGGCGATGTCGAGGGGCGTGGCGGCGGCCACGTCGACCAGGTAGCTGGTGATGGCGTCCCGGTCGCCACCGGAGATGGTCAGCTCGTAACTCACCACCGGGTAGCGGGACAGGCGGAGGATGCGCTCGATGTTCGCACCGCCGCGGGCGATCGCCGATGCCACGGCACCGAACTCCTCCGGGCCGACCCGTGAGGCGATGAGCGTCACGACGGACAGCTCCTTGAGCGGCGTGGGAGTCGGGTCCACCACCTCGAAGTCGACCTCCAACCCCATCTCCCACGCGAAGAAGAGGAGGTCGCGCACGGTGGACCGCTCCGCGGGGACGCCGATGAGGACGGTGAGGAGCAGCCGGCCCCGGATCACGATCTGGCCGACGTCGTAGATCTCGCAGCCCTGTGCGGAGAGCAGGTCCATCATCGCGGCGGTGATGCCGGGCCGGTCCTGCCCGTGGAGCGTCACGAGAACGGTCTTGAGCCCATCGGCCATGAGACACACAGGGTATTGCCTTCGAATCCAGCTTCGGCCGAGGCGTTAGCATCGCCCGGAGTCTTTCCCAGGAGGGGATCTTCCCGTGTCACAGAGCTCATTCCGTCTGCCACGCAACATCGTCCCGCAGCACTACGACATCACCCTCGACCTCGACCTCGACGGCTTCACCTTCGAAGGCAGGGTCGGGATCGAAGTCGAGGTGGTGGAGGACTCGCCGGAGATCCTCCTGAACACCGCCGAGATCGAGATCGCCGAGGCCCGGGTGGTGGCCGGTGACCGCACCATCCCGGTCACGGCCGTGGCCTACGACGAGGAGCTGGAGCGGGCCACCCTCGCCCTGGAGGAGCCCCTGGTCCCCGGCTCGTACCGGCTGGAGATCGACTACTCCGGCATCATCAACGACCAGCTGCGCGGCCTCTACCGGTCGATCTACCGGGACGACGAGGGCAACGAGCACCGGATCGCCACGTCGCAGTGCCAGGCGACGGACGCCCGCCGGGTCCTTCCCTGCTGGGACGAGCCCGACTTCAAGGCCACCTTCCAGACCACGATGGTCGTGCCCAGTGGCCTCGAGGCGTACTCCAACGCCCGGGAGCTGGAGCGGATCGACCGGGGCGACAAGGTCGAGTTCCGCTTCGGCAGGACGATGAAGATGTCCACCTACCTGCTGGCCTTCATCGCCGGCCCGTTCGAGGCGACCGAGCCCGTGGTCTCCCGGGGCACGCCGATCCGGGTCATCGTCCCCAAGGGCAAGCTGCACCTCACCGAGGTCGCCCTGGAGAACGCGGTCTTCTGCTTCGAGTGGCTGTCCGACTACTTCGGGATCCCCTACCCGGGCGACAAGCTCGACCACATCGCCATCCCCGACTTCGCCGCCGGGGCCATGGAGAACGTGGGCCTGATCACCTACCGCGACACCTACCTGATCATCGACAAGGAGAAGGCGTCGCACTCCGAACTGCAGAACAGCCTCGACGTGATCGGCCACGAGACCGCCCACCAGTGGTTCGGCAACCTGGTCACGATGGCCTGGTGGGAGGGCGCCTGGCTCAACGAGGCGTTCGCCTCCTTCATGGAGATGAAGGCCACCGACGCCATGCGCCCCGAATGGAAGCGGTGGCTGTCCTTCGCCAACATCGAGGTCCCGTGGGCCATGGCCACCGACCAGCTCAAGTCGACCCGGCCCATCGAGTTCGAGGTCAACGCCCCCGAAGAGGTGGAGCAGATGTTCGACTCCATCACCTACGGGAAAGGCAGCGCCGTGCTCCACATGATCGACGAGTTCGTCGGCGTGGAGAGCTTCCGCAACGGCGTCCGCAACTACCTGCGCAAGCACGAGTACGCCAACACCGTCACCCGGGACCTCTGGGAGGGTCTGGACTCGGCCTCCGAATGGCCCGTCTCGGAGATCATGGAGACCTGGATCTACCAGCGGGGCTTCCCGCAGGTGGAGGTCGGGCTGGTCGACGGCGGCGTGAGACTGACCCAGCGCCGCTACCTCGTCATCCCGGACGAGTCGGACACCACGCTCTGGAAGGTCCCGATCCAGCTCCGCTACTCGGTGGGCGGCGAGGTGCGCACCCGCAAGGTGGTGCTCGACGACTTCGAAGCGACCGTGGAGCTGGAGGGCGACCCGGACTGGATCGTCGGCAACGGCGGAGGCGCCGGCTTCTACCGGACCTCCTATGACCGGACGAGCTTCGCCCGTCTGCTCGAGAACCTCGACCAGCTCGACGACGTCGAGCGGTACACGCTGGTGTCGGACACCCTGGCGTTCGTCCGGGCAGGGCAGGCCAACGCCTCCGCCTTCCTCGACCTCGTCTCCAGGTTCGAGGACGAGCGGGAGCAGACCATCTGGGCCGCGATCGTCGGCGGGCTCGGCACCATCGAGCACCACATCCTCGAGGACTCCGTGCGGCCGGCGTTCGAGGAGTTCGTCCGGGGACTGGTGGGCCCGGCGCTGGCCCGCAGCGGCTGGGACCCGAAGCCGGGCGAGAGCGACCTGGAGCGCAAGCTGCGCGGCGACCTGATCCGGGCCATGGGCGCCCTGGGCCGCGACTCGGAGACGATCGAGCGATGCCGGACCGTCGTCGACGAACTGCTCGCCGGCGGGTCCCCCGACCCGGAGGTGGCGACCGCGTCCCTGGCGGTCACGGCCCGCTGGGCGGACGAGGCCACCTACCAGCGGCTCTGGGACGCGTTCAAGGCTGCCACGAACCCGCTGGACCAGCAGCGTTACCTGCGGGCCGCTGCCGGTGTCCCGGTCCCGGAGCTGGCCCTGACGACGCTCGACCGCATGGTGGACGGCGAGATCCGCACGCAGGACGCGTTCTGGGTGTTCGCCACCCTCCTCATGGGCAAGGCCGGCCCCGCGGTGTGGCGGAGCGCGGCGCAGCGCTGGGACGAGGTGGTGGCGACCATGCCGGGCATGACCCGGACCAGGGTCTCGGAGGGCATCTCCTTCCTGTCCCAGCCCGACGTCGCCGCCGAGGTCAAGGCGTTCTTCGCCGAGCACCCGATCCCCGAGGCCAGCCAGCGGATCGCCCAGGACCTGGAGAAGCTGGACGCCAACGTCCGGATGCGGGAGCGCGAGACCCCGGTCGTCATCGAGTACTTCTCCTGATCCCCATCTTCGCCGGCCGGGCGAGGCGAGCCCGGGGTTGGGGCAGGGGCTCCCCGGGGCCGGCGAGAAGTCCAGACGAGCGAAGAGCCCCCGGCGAGGCCGGGGGCTCTTCGGTACCTGTGACTCGGTACGGCTGCCTCACCTGGGCAGCCGGCAGATCACTGCAGCTCGACCGTGGCGCCGGCCGCCTCGAGGGCCTCCTTGGCCTTGTTGGCGGTGTCGGCGTCGACACCCTCGAGCACCTTGGACGGGGCACCGTCGACCAGGTCCTTGGCCTCCTTGAGACCGAGGTTGGTGAGGGTGCGCACCTCCTTGATCACCTGGATCTTCTGGGCGCCCGCGTCCTTGAGGACGACGTCGAAGGAGTCCTTCTCCTCGGCGGCGCCGGCGCCGGCGTCACCACCGGCGGCACCGGCGGCGGGAGCCGCGGCGACGGCGACCGGAGCGGCCGCGGTCACCTCGAAGCGCTCCTCGAAGGCATCCAGGAACTCCTTCAGCTCGAGGACGGTCATCTCCTCGAAGACTGCGAGCAGCTCCTCAGTGGTCATCTTGGCCATTTCATTCCTCCTCGGCCTCGGCGGCCGTGGTCTCCTCGGGCTGTTCCTCCGCGGGCTCCTCCTCGGCGGCCTCGGCCTCGGCGGCAGGCTCGTCAGCCGCGGCCTCGGCCTCGGGAGCAGCTTCCTCGGCTACCTCCTCGGCCGGAGCGTCCGCGGCGGCCTCCGCCGGGGCGGGCGCCTCATCGGCGGCACCACCCGGGACGAACTCGCCCGACTCCTTCTTGTCCAGCAGTTGCGAGAACACGGAAGCGGCGTTGCGCGTCAGCGCGGCGAACATGCCCGCGGCCGCGTACAGCGGCGCCTTGGCGGCACCGGCGAACTTGGCCAGCAGGACCTCGCGCGGCTCGATCTCGGCCAGCTTGGTGACCTCTTCGGGCGTGAGGACCTGCCCGGACAGGTATCCGGCCTTGAGGACGAGCGTCTCGTTGGTCTTGGAGAACTCCTTGAGCGCCTTCGCAGTGGCAACGGGGTCACGAAGGGCGAAGGCGAGAGCGGTGGGGCCAACGAGGTAGTCCTCGAGACCCGTGACTCCGGCCTCATCGGCGGCCCGACGGGCCAGCGTCATCTTCACGACCTTGTATTCGGCGCCACTGGCGCGAAGGGCGCGGCGAAGCTCCGAGACCTCCTTGACCGAGAGACCGCGGTACTCCGTCAGGAAGACGGCCTGAGCGCTCTCCAACCTCTCTCGGATGTCCTGGACTGCTTGGACCTTTTCGGGTCTTGGCATTCGCTTCTCCTACAACGATCAAACCCCTCGACCAAAGACGAGGGGCTTCGGAGAAGCCAACCTGCGCTGGTGGGATCGCTCCCCTTCGGTCCTGGACGCCAGCGGTCTTCGGTCGGAGGTATTGGAGTTGCGTCGGGAATGCTAACCGCTCGCCGGAATAGGGGGAAATGGAGGGCGTACCCCGTGCGCCGGTGGACGGGTCGGACCGCCCCGCACCGCGGGGAGCGGACGGAGCGTTAAGGGCGGCTTACTGCCAGATCCTTCATGGAAAACGCGTCTTACCCGCGCGACACTTGGGGCACTTGACAATTGGGGGTCCCCGAGAGGTGGGTCACCTGACCGCCCCCACCCCGGACCCATGAGAGCCAGAGGGCCACGAGGCCGATGCGACCAGCCCCTACCCTGGTCCACAGAGAGCAGAGCTATCGGCCACGTGCGGACGGTGGACCTGGCAGCCGATCGCCCTCTCACCGCACCGGTCCGTGATCCGGGACCCCCAAGCCGCAAAGAGAAGAGCCCCCTTCCCCCGGGGGCTCTTCTCGCGTGACGAGTGCGCCGGGCTCAGCGCGCCAGCGCGGTGAGCTCGTCGATGCGGCCGACGTCCACCTTGACGCCCGGGCCCATCGTCGAGGAGACGGTGAGACCCTGGACGTAACGGCCCTTGGCGGCGGCCGGCTTGGCACGCACCAGCTCGGCGGCCACGGCGGCCAGGTTCTCGAGGAGCTGCTGGGCGTCGAACGAGACCTTGCCCACGGTCACGTGGACGTTCCCGTACCGGTCGTTGCGGTACTCGATGCGGCCGCCTTTGAACTCGGTGACGGCCTTGGCCACGTCGTCGGTGACGGTGCCGGCCTTCGGGTTCGGCATCAGGCCGCGGGGACCGAGGACGCGGCCCAGCTTGCCCACCTCGGCCATCATGTCCGGGGTGGCGATGGCGATGTCGAAGTCGAGCTCGCGACCGCCCTGGATCGCCTCCACCAGCTCCTTGCCGCCGACCACGTCGGCGCCGGCCTCGGTGGCCTCCTTCTCCTTGTCAGGAGGGCAGAAGACGGCGACACGCACCTGCTTGCCGGTGCCGTGGGGAAGCGAGACGGTGCCGCGGACGTTCTGGTCGGCCTTGCGGGGGTCGATTCCCAGCCGGAAGGCGGCATCCACGGTCTCGTCGAAGCTGGCCGAGGCCAGGGACTTGACGAGCTCCAGGGCCTCCTTGGCCGTGTACGGGGTGTTGCGGTCGTAACGCGAGGACGCCTCGCGGTACTTCTTTCCTGCCATTTGTCTCTCCTGTGGTCCAGTCGGCCCTCTGCGGGCCTCCCACTGTCGGGCGACGGCGAGGTCGCCGCCATGCTCGGTACCTGGTGCTTGGACTTCAGCCCTCGACGGTGATGCCCATGGAGCGGGCGGTGCCCTCGACGATCCTCATCGCCGCCTCGACGTCGTTGGCGTTGAGGTCGGCCATCTTGAGTTCCGCGATCTCCCGCACCTGGGCCCTGGTCACCGAACCCACCTTCACCTTGTTGGGCTCACCGGAGCCCTTCTCCACGCGGGCGGCCTGACGGAGCAGCCCGGCGACCGGCGGAGTCTTGGTGACGAAGGTGAAGGAACGGTCGTCGTAGATGGTGACCTCGGCGGGGATGATCTGCCCCCGCTGGTTGGCCGTCGCGTCGTTGTAGGCCTTGACGAAGTCCATCAGGTTGACCCCGTGCGGGCCCAGCACGGTGCCGACGGGCGGGGCCGGCGTGGCCTGCCCGGCGGGCAGCTGGATCTTCACGGTGGTCAGAACTTTCTTCCTAGCCATCGTTCCTCAGTTCTTCTGGATGTCGTCGAAGCCGAGCTCCACCGGAGTGTCCCGGCCGAAGATGTTGACGAGGACCACGACCTTCTGCTGGTCGATGTTGATCTCCTCGATGACCCCGTTGAAGTCCGCGAACGGGCCGGTGACCACACGCACCTGCTCGCCGACCTCCCACTCCGGCTTGAAACGGGGCTTGACCTTCTCCTCTTCCTCCTGGACGCCGAGGAAGCGCTCCACCTCGCGCCGGGAGAGCGGAGTCGGCTTCTGGGCGTTGCCCGCCACGAACCCGGTGACACCCGGGGTGTTGCGGACCACGTACCAGGAGTCGTCGTCGAGGATCATCCGCACCAGGAGGTACCCCGGGAAGACCTTCTTGGGGACGGTCACCTTGCGGCCGCCCTTGAACTCGACCACGTCCTCCATCGGGATGTGAACCTCGAAGATCTTGTCCTCCATGTGCATGGACTGGATCCGGGTCTCGAGGTTGGCCTTGACCTTGTTCTCGTACCCGGAATAGGAGTGGATGACGTACCAGTCGCCCGGCAGGTCGTAAGGGCTGACCGGATGCGGCTTGGCCGGCTCGGCCTCGGCGGCCTTCGTCTCCTGCTCCGCGTCGGCGGTGGCGGCGGCCTCCGCGGGCGCCTCCCCGGCCGCGGGGGCCTGCGTCTCCTCGACGGCGTCTTCGGTCACGTCCACGAGTGGATCAGGTGCCTGGGTCACGTTCCCCTCTCGATCAACCAGATGACCGCCTGCTTGGCCACCACGTCCAGACCGAACACCACGGCGGTCAGGATGATGGTGGTGATCATCGTCACGGTGGTGAAGGCGACCATCTGGTCCCGGTTGGGCCAGGTCACCTTGCGCATCTCGACCCTGACCTCGTGGAGGTAGTCGGCGACGCGCCGGAAGAAGGGCTTGCGCTCACCGCGCTCGGACCGGGCCTGGAGCGCCGCGGCGCGACGCTGCGCCCGGCTGAGCCCGGATTCCTCGGCCTTCTTGCGACGTCGCTCCTCGGCCTCCTGGAGGCGACGCATCTCTCTGTTCATGTTCTCCCGTAGGTGGGTTGGCAGGGGCGGAGGGATTCGAACCCCCATCCTCCGGTTTTGGAGACCGGCGCTCTACCAGTTCGAGCTACACCCCTAAGGGGGTTCGCGGGATGCGTCAAGTATAAGAGCGCCAGGGCGAATGCGTAAATGCGACCGGGGTGGTCTTCAGCCCGGTTCCCCTTCCCCTTCGGCGGCGGCGCCGCACACCGGGCACGGGTCGTCGGGGCCCCGTTCGGGCGCGATCGAGCCGCACTGCGGGCACAGCTCGTGCATCCAGCAGGCAGGGTCGCCCATGCCGCGAGCATATGCGCCGCGGCCCCGTCAGGGGTCATCCGTTGCTGGCGCGGGGCCGGAGCCGCCAGATGAGGATGGCCACGGCCATCGAGACGAGCGTGGCCATCCTC
>QGUS01000032.1 GCA_003242515.1 Actinomycetota bacterium | reverse complement strand
ACTCCCAGTTCACCCTCACCGAGCAGACCATCGCATACCTCGCACGCACGGCGTCCGATGACGTGATCAGGGCCGCCCTCAACGGCTCCCAGACGCTCCATCTGCCCGTCGTCCGTGACGAGGCGCAGCAGCGGGTCTACGGCGAGTTCATCCGTGGGGTCGAGCCCGAGGAGCTGCTCGACGTCCAGGCCCGCATCCGGAGCAGCACCCCGCCCGTGATCGTCGACCGCCAGCAGGACCAGGAGGGCGGCGAGGCCGTGGCCGACATCGTCGCCACCTACCTCCACGCGAACAACCTGGTCAACCAGGAGAAGACCGAGGCGGAGCGGGACCGCGCCGCCGAGGCCGTGCCGGAGGCCACCCGCACCTTCACCGCCGGCCAGTTGATCGTCCAGCAGGGCGAGCCGCTGACCCAGTTCCACATCGACGCCATCAAGGAGACCTCGAGCACGCTCAGCCTGGAGCGCGGCTCCATCGGCGTCCTCGGCGTGGTGGCGGCGCTGATCGCGGCCACCGGCCTGTACCTGTCGCGGTTCCGTCCGGAGATCTGGTCCCGGCCGCGGATGCTGGCGCTGCTCGGCATCGTGCTCCTGCTGGCCGCCGTCGCGGTCCGCCTCACCCTCCAGTTCACCGACGACCTGGCCCGCTACGCGCTCCCGGTGACCGCGTTCGGGCTCATCACGGCGGTGCTCTTCGACCAGCGGATCGGCGTGCTGGTCGCCCTGGGGATCGGGGCGATCACCGCGCTGGCCACCAACGACGCCGGCCTCACCGTCTACGCCTCGCTGGCCACGGTGGTGCCCATCCCGTTCGTCAGCCGGATCTCGTCCCGCGGCGACTTCCGCCGGGCGGTCATCTTCTCGTCGCTGGCGGCCGGGTTCGTGGCCCTGACCGCCGCCCGCGCCTTCCACACGGGCGCCGGAGACGTGTGGTACCAGGTGATCGGGGAGTCTGCGGCCTGGGCCGCGGGCTCGTCCTTCATCGCCTCGCTGGTCGGACTGGGAGCGCTGCCGTCGTTCGAGTCGGCCTTCGACATCACCACCACGCTGCGGCTCCTCGACCTGACGGATCGCAACCACGCCGCCCTGCAGCTCCTGCAGGAGGAGGCGTTCGGGACGTTCAACCACTCGCTGATGGTGGGCACCCTGGCCGACGCCGCCGCCCGGGCCATCGGCGCCAACGCCCTGCTCGCCCGGGCCATGGCCTACTACCACGACCTCGGCAAGGTGGAGAACCCCACCTACTTCATCGAGAACCAGTTCGGCATCCAGAACCCGCACGACTTCCTCGACCCGAAGGAGTCTGCGGAGATCCTCCGCTCGCACGTGACCGCCGGCGTGGCGCTGGCCCGGAAGTTCAAGATCCCGTCGGACGTCACCCAGGGCATCGTGTGCCACCACGGCGACGCCGTGATGCGGTACTTCTACGAGAAGGCCCGCCAGCGGGACGGCGACCGGGTCGACATCGACGACTTCCGCCACATCGGCCACAAGCCCCGGACGGCCGAGACGGCGATCCTCATGCTGGCCGACTCGCTGGAGGCCGCCTGCCGGGCGGAGTTCCAGACCCAGGAGCCGACGCCGGAGGCCATCGAGAAGGTCGTGAACCGGATCGTCGACGAGAAGGTCGAGGACGGCCAGCTCTCCGAGTCGCCGCTGACCCTGGCGGAGCTGACCCAGATCCGGAGAGCCTTCCTCGAGTCGCTGGTCGGTCATTACCATCAGAGAATCCCGTATCCGAACTTTCCCGGAAGTTGATGGACGACCCCCTGAGTAGCAGCGCCCCGACGGCGGGGCAGCGGTTCCCGGCGAGGGCGAGGGCCTGAGCGTGGCCGTCATCCTCGCCAACGAGCAGACCGACCGGGTCGACACGGCCGAGCTGCGCCTGATCGCAGAGACGGTCCTCCGCGAAGAGGGCTACCCGGAGTCCACCGAGGTCACGATCCTCCTCGTCTCCGAGGACGAGATCGCCGACTACAACGCCCGGTACCTCAGCAAGGAAGGGCCCACGGACGTCCTGTCGTTCCCCATCGAGGACCTCACCCCCGGGTCCGTTCCCGAGATCGACCCCGACGGCCCGCCCCTGGTCATCGGTGACGTCGTCATCTCCCCGTCCTATGTGCAGCGCGCCGCGGCCGCGATGGGTGTGGCGTACGAGGACGAGATGGCCCTCATGGTCGCCCACGGCATCCTCCACCTCCTCGGCTACGACCACGAGGAGGACGACGAGGCCGTGGTGATGGAGGAGCGGGAGCGCCAGCTCCTCACCATGGTGGGGAGGAGGCGCCGGTGACCACGACGGTCGCCGTCCTCCTGCTGGCCCTGGCCGCCTGGGTGCGCGCCGCGGGCACCGCCGTCGCCCGGGTGCCCCGGGCGGACGCCCTCCGTGACGCCTCCGACGGCGTGAAGGGAGCCCAGCGTGTCGCCGACCTCCTCGACGACCGGGAGGCGATCACGCCTGCCGTCGGTGTGGTCGAGTCGGGCCTGCTGGTGATGGCCGCCGTCCTGGCGACCGTCTCCATCTCCTCCGGCATGGACTTCGGCTCCGCAGTCGTCACCGGTCTGCTGGTCGGCGCCGTCATCTTCCTGTTCGGCGACCCGCTGCCACGGTCCCTGGGCCGCTGGAGCCCGCGCACCATCGCCTACCGGTCCGCCCCGGTCCTCGCCCTGGCGGTGAAGGTGGGCGGCTGGGCCAACGAGCTGCTCGCCGCCGAGGACGAGGCGAAGGAGGACGAGGTGGAGACCACCCAGGAGCAGGACGAGGTCGAGGAGCAGGAGCGGGAGCTCATCGACTCGGTGCTCGAGTTCTCCGAGACCCTGGTCCGGGAGGTGATGACGCCCCGCCCGGACATGGTGACCATCCCCGCCGACTCCTCGATAGACGACCTGATCGCCCTCGCCACCGAGGAGGGCTACTCCCGCATCCCGGTCACCACCAATGGCGACGTGGTGGGCATCGTGGTGGTGAAGGACCTCCTGGCCACGCTGGGGGAGGAGAGCCGCCCGGAGAAGGTCTCCGACGTGATGCGCCCGGTCGAGTTCGTCCCCGAGACCAAGTACGCGTCGAGCCTGCTCAGCGAGATGCGCGAGCGGCACCAGCACCAGGTCATGGTGGTGGACGAGTACGGCGACGTCGTCGGCCTCGTCACCATCGAGGACCTGATCGAGGAGCTCGTCGGCGAGATATCCGACGAGACCGACCTGGTGGAGAACCTCATCGTCCCCGTCGACGGGGGATGGCAGGTGGACGCCCGCACCCCGGTCGACGAGCTCGAGAAGGTCGTCGGGATCGACCTGCCCGACGAGGAGTGGGACACGGTCGGCGGGCTGGTGCTCGGCCTGGCCGAGCGGGTGCCCGAGGTCGGCGAGGTGTTCCACATCGACAACGTCGCCTTCAAGGTCGAGCGTATGCAGGGCCGGCGTGTCTCGGTCGTCGGGGTGACCATCGAGCCCGCGGTCGAGGTGTCATGAGGTCCGGGTTCTGCGCCGTCGTCGGTCGCCCCAACGTCGGCAAGTCGACGCTGGTGAACCGCATGGTCGGCACCAAGGTCGCCATCACCTCTTCCCGCCCCCAGACGACCCGCAACGCCATCCGGGGCGTCGTGACCGGCCCCGACCACCAGCTGGTGCTGGTGGACACGCCCGGCCTGCACAAGCCCCGCAACGAGCTGGGCAACCGCCTCAACAAGCTGGTGCACGGGACGCTGTCGGAGGTGGACGTCGTCCTCTTCGTGGTGGAGGCCACCGAGGAGATCGGCAAGGGCGACCAGACGATCGCCGAGCGGCTCATCGAGGCCGAGGCCGACGTGGTCGTCGCCGTGAACAAGGTCGACAAAGCGTCCAAGCCGAAGGTCGTCCAGCAGCTGGTGAGGGCCGCGGAGTGGCCATTCGAGGACATCTACCCGATCTCGGCGCTGACCGGGGACGGGGTGCCGGAGCTGGTGGAAGGGCTGGTGAGCCGCCTCGAGGAAGGCCCGATGTACTACCCGGAGGGCATGGTCACCGACCAGCCAGAGGAGCAGCTCGTGGCAGAGATCGTTCGGGAGAAGTTCCTGGAGCGGCTCCGCGAGGAGCTCCCGCACTCGCTGGCCGTTCGGGTCGAAGAGATGACCCAGCGGGAGGACGGCCTGATCGACATCGACGCCGACGTGATCGTGGAACGGAAGAGCCAGAAGGGCATCGTGATCGGCAAGGGCGGGGAGATGCTCCGCACCTGCGGCACCGAGGCCCGGCTGGAGTTGGAGACGATCTTCGGCGAGCAGGTGAACCTCCGCCTCCAGGTGGTGGTGGAGAAGGACTGGCAGCGCCGTCCGCAGCTGCTGGATCGCCTGGGCTTCGAGTCCTGACCGGTGCGGGTCCACCCCATCCGGCATCCGGAGGGGTAGGTTTGGCTCGCATGGGACTCATCGAATCCGGCGACCTGGCGCAGTTCCTCGCCGAGCACCCCGACTGGCTGTTCGAGGACGACGCCGTCCAGAGGACGTTCCAGTTCGCCGACTTCGCGGAGGCGCTGGACTTCGTCAACCGGGTCGGGGAGATCGCCGAGGCGGCCAACCACCACCCCGACATCGACATCCGGTGGAACCGGGTGCGGCTGCGGCTGACCACCCACTCCGAAGGTGGCCTGACCGAGATGGACCTGGCCATGGCCGCCCGCATCGACGGGCTCATCTGAACGGGCAGCGCCGCTTCTCCCCGCGGAGCGGGGGAGTGCCGCCGGAGAATGAAGCCGGGTGACTTCGTCGCGGTCCGTGACGCCGGGTACGGGGGGTCTCGGAAGTACCCTGACTCCGTGGCGCTACGGCACGACCAGGGCATCGTCCTGCGGTCCTACCCCTTCGGAGAGGCGGACCGCGTCGTCGTGCTGCTCAGCCCCAATCGGGGCAAGATCCGCACCGTCGCCAAGGGCATCCGTAAGACCAAGAGCCGCTTCGGCGGCCGCCTCGAGCCCTTCACCCATGTCGACCTGGTCCTCTACGAGGGACGCAACCTCGACACCATCACCCAGGTCTCCGTGATCGAGCACCACCCGAACCTCCGCCTCGACCTCGACGCCGTGGTCGCCGCCGGCACGATGGTCGAGGCCGTCGACGCCGTCGCCCAGGAGGACGAGAGCTCCCTCCGTCTCTTCCTCCTCCTCCAGAGGGGCCTGCGTGCCCTCGAGTCGGGCCGGAAGGGGAGCGACCTCATCACCTCCTTCCTCCTCAAGCTCGCCGACGTGGTCGGCGTCGCCCCGGCCCTTTCGAACTGCGCCTCCTGCGGCCGGCACGAGCACCTGGAACGCTTCTCGTTCTCCGGCGGTGGTGTCCTGTGCGACCGCTGCGGCGCCGAGGGGTCCGTCAGGCTGCGGCCCGGCCTCACCGAGCACCTCTCCACCCTGGCGGCCGCCGACTTCTCCGCCCTCCCCGAGGCGGAGGGGCCGCTGTCGGGCGAGGCAATGGGCGTAGCGCGGAGATTCGTGGAATATCACCTCGACAGGAAGCTGGCATCCCTGGCGGTGATGGATTGAGCCTCGACCTCTCCCGTCTCGACACCGAACGGATCCCGGCGCACGTCGGCCTGATCCTCGACGGCAACGGGCGCTGGGCGAACGCCCGCGGCCTGCCGCGCACGGCCGGTCACATGGCCGGAGAGGCCGCCCTGTTTGACACGGTCGAAGGGGCGCTCGAGATCGGAATCAAGTGGCTGACCGCCTTCACCTTCTCCACGGAGAACTGGTCCCGTGACCCGGAGGAGGTCGAGTTCCTCATGTGGTTCAACGAGGACCTGCTGACCCGCCGGCGTGACGACCTCCACGCCCAGGGGGTGCGCATGCTGTTCGCCGGGGACATGTCCGACCCCCGCATACCCGACCGCAACCGGAAGCACATGAAGGAGGCGGCGGAGCTGACCCGGCACAACCACCGGCTCAACCTGGTCTTTGCCTTCAACTACGGCGGCCGCCGGGAGATCGTGGACGCTGCCCGGGCCCTGGCGCGAGGGGCCCGTGAGGGCGACATCGACCCCGACGACATCCACGAGGACGTGTTCGCCCGGTTCCTCTACATCCCCGACATGCCGCCCGTCGACCTGCTGATCAGATCGTCGGGGGAGCAGCGGATCTCCAACTTCCTGCTCTGGCAGTCGGCCTACGCCGAGTTCAGCTTCCCTGGCATCCTCTGGCCCGACTTCAACCGCCAGCACCTGCTCGATGCGGTGCTCGACTATCAGACGCGGGACCGCCGTTTCGGCTCGGCGAAAGACGCCGTTCGGGATTGACTAAGCCGCCGAGACGCGGCACCGTTGTGCCCTCATGACCCAGGTCACACTCGAGACGATCGCCAATCTGGCCAAGAAGCGCGGCTTCGTGTTCCAGTCCTCCGAGATCTACGGAGGGATCCGGTCCGCCTACGACTACGGCCCCCTCGGCGTCGAGCTCCTGCGCAACGTGAAGGAGCAGTGGTGGCGTTCGATGGTCCAGGAGCGGGACGACGTCGTCGGTCTCGACTCGGCGATCATCCAGGCCCGGGCCGTGTGGAAGGCCTCGGGTCACGAGGCGGGCTTCACCGACCCGCTGGTGGAGTGCAAGAGCTGCCACAACCGGTTCCGTCTCGACAAGCTCGAGGACCCGGAAGAGTGCCCGTCGTGCGGCAAGCGGGGGATGTTCACCGAGCCCCGCATGTTCAACCTGATGTTCAAGACGCATGTGGGCCCGGTGGAGGACGACGACAACCTGGTCTACCTGCGCCCGGAGACGGCCCAGGGCATCTTCATCAACTTCGAGAACGTGCGGCGGGCCATGCGGCTCAAGCTGCCGTTCGGCATCGCCCAGATCGGCAAGTCGTTCCGCAACGAGATCACCCCGGGCCAGTTCGTCTTCCGCACCCGGGAGTTCGAGCAGATGGAGATGGAGTTCTTCTGCCGGCCCGAGGAGAGCCCCGAGTGGTTCGACTACTGGGTGGAGCGGCGGTTCTCCTGGTACACCGACCTGGGCATCGACCCCGACAAGCTCCGCATCCGTCCGCATGACCCGGACGAGCTGAGCCACTACTCGTCGGGCACCTCCGACGTCGAGTTCCTGTTCCCGTGGGGCTGGGACGAGCTGGAGGGCATCGCCAACCGGACCGACTACGACCTGAAGGCCCACTCGGAGGCCTCCGGGGAGGACCTGACCTACTTCGACGAGGAGTCGGGGGAGCGGTTCTTCCCGCACGTGATCGAGCCGGCGGCGGGCGCCACCCGTACCACCTTCGCCTTCCTCATCGACGCCTACACCGAGGAGGAGGTGAACGGGGAGACCCGGGTGGTGCTCCGCCTCGACCCGAGGCTCGCCCCGTACAAGGTGGCGGTGCTGCCGCTGTCCAAGAAGCCGGAGCTGATCGAGCCCGCGGAGAAGATCGCCGCCCAGCTGCGGAAGAGGTGGATGATCGAGATGGACGTCACCCAGTCCATCGGCCGCCGCTACCGCCGCCAGGACGAGATCGGCACCCCCTACTGCGTCACGGTCGACTTCCAGTCGCTCGAGGACAACGCCGTGACGGTGCGCAACCGGGACACCATGGCCCAGGAGCGGGTGTCGATGGATCGGCTCGTCGAGTACCTCAGCGCCCTGCTCGACCGCTGATCCCCGGTTCGCCGACGGGCGGCTCTCCGTATCATCGGCCCATGGCTGATGGCGACCGCGATCGGGTCCGCGAGGCGACCGACATCGTCGACCTGATCTCCGAGGTGACCAAGGTGCGTCGCAGCGGGCGCACCTTCATGGCCATCTGCCCGTTCCACGAGGAGAAGACGCCTTCGATGTCCGTCGACCGCGCCCGGGGCCTGTACCACTGCTTCGGGTGCGGCGAAGGCGGCGACGTGTTCACTTTCGTGGAGCGCACGCAAGGCGTCAGCTTCCCCGAGGCGCTGGAGATCCTGGCCAAGCGGGCGGGGATCGCCCTCACCAAGGACGGGTCCCGGAGCCGGGTCTCCGGGCGCAAGGCCGAGGCCATCGAGGCCCTGAGGCTGGCGATCCCGATCCTCAACGAGCGGCTGAAGAAGGCCCCCGACGCCGGCCCGGCCCGGGCCTACCTGCGGTCCCGTGGCTACGGCGTCGATGTGATCGACGAGTGGAAGATCGGCTTCGCCGGCACCGACTGGGACACCCTGACCAGGGCCCTGAAGGGCGCCGGGGTCTCCGACCGGGCCCTGATGGACGCCGGGCTGTCCCGCCGCGGCCGCCACGGGCTGTACGACGTGTTCCGGGGCCGTCTCATGTTCCCGATCCACGACGTGCGGGGCGATCCCGTCGGCTTCGGAGGCCGCAAGGTGGACGGGATCGACCCCAAGCTCACCAACAACCCGGACGCCAAGTACGTCAACTCGGCCGACTCCATCGTCTACAACAAGTCCCGGGTGCTCTTCGGGCTCGACCGGGCCCGGCCGGCGATCGTTTCGGCCGGCCAGGCGGTGATCGTCGAGGGGTACACCGACGTCATCGCCATGCACCTCGCCGGCGTGAACACCGCCGTCGCCACCTGCGGCACCGCCCTGGGGGACGGGCACTTCGACCTGCTGCGGCGCTTCACCGAGCGTGTCGTGCTCGCCTTCGACTCGGACGAGGCGGGCAGCCGGGCGGCCCTCCGCACCGACGACCTGGAGTCGCCCTTCCGTCTCGACCTGGACCTCCGGGTCGCCGTCATGCCCGACGGGCTCGACCCGGCCGACCTGGTGCAGCAGGGCAGGAACGACGAGCTGGTGAAGGCCGTCGAGAACGCCACGCCGCTGTTGCAGCACCGCATCGAGGCGGAGGTCGCGAAGTACGACCTCGGCGGCCCCGAGGGCAGGGCCCGGGCGCTCCACGCCGCCGTCGGGCACCTCTCCCGGGTGGGGGACGAGATCGCCCGCCGGGAGTACGCCCGGCACGTGGCACGCCTGGTCGGCGTCGACCTGGAGACGGTCGAGGAGGCCATGGAGCGGCGAGGCGGCAGGAAGACCACGACCGTCCGCCCGGAGCAGGTGCGGGACAACCGGCCGCTGGACCGGTGGGAGTCGGAGCTGCTGCGTTACGTCCTGGCTCGTCCCGGCTCCGGTATCTCCCTGGAGGCGACCGACTTCGACGATCCCCGCTTGCGGGCCGTCTTCGAGGCCGTGTCGGGCGACCTGGCCGCGGGCAAAGCTCCGGACGTCTCGGCGATCGCCGACGAGCGGGTCCGGGGACTGGCCATGGCGCTGGCGGTCGACGACCGGCCGCTCCCGGCCGAGGACGACCTGCTGGTGCTGCTCAGGCGCCGGAGGATCGACGCCCGGATCGACGAGCTCAACGAGCGGCTGGCGACCCTGGACCCGTCCAGCGAGGCCTATTCCGTCGTCTTCCGCGAGTTGATAGGTTTGCAGCAAGAGCGACGGACTCCGACCACATGAACCCAGACGTAGCCCGAGTGACCGCGGCCCTCGTCAAGAGGGCGAACCATCGCGGGTTCCTCACGATGGCGGAGGTCCAGCAGGAGCTGGAGGACATCGACGCCCCGGGCGAGGCGTTCGAGACGGTCGCCGAGGAGCTGCGGGCGAAGGGCATCAGGCTCACGGAGGAAGGGCCGGGGGTCGCCGAGGAGGAGATCTCGGTCACGTCGATCCCGGTCTCCGATCCCGTCCGGCTCTACCTGAACGAGATCAGCCGTTATCCCTTGCTCACCGCCCAGCAGGAGGTGGAGCTCTCCATGGAGATGGAGCGGGGGAGGAAGGCTCAGCACCGTCTCGACACCGAGCCGAACCTGACGCCCGAGGACCAGGCCCTCCTGGAGCAGGAGGTGCAGGCCGGCCGGCTAGCCCACCAGAAGCTCGTCCAGTCGAACCTCCGGCTGGTGGTGTCGCTGGCCCGCCGGTACGTGGGGCGGGGGATGAGCCTCCTCGACCTCATCCAGGAGGGGAACCTGGGTCTGATGCGGGCGGTGGAGCGGTTCGACTACCGCCGGGGCTTCAAGTTCTCCACCTATGCCACCTGGTGGATCCGGCAGGCGATCTCCCGGGCCATCGCCGATCAGGGCCGGACGATCCGGATGCCGGTCCACGTCCTCGACGCCGTCAACAAGCTCACCCGTGCGCAGCGGGAGCTGACCCAGCAGCTGGGCCGGGCGCCGACGGTGGAGGAGCTGGCGAGCGAGCTGGAGCTGGACGTCGACAAGGTCGTCGAGTTGGGTCAGATCGCCATGGACACGGTCTCCCTGGAGACGCCGGTGGGCGACGACGACAGCGGCACCCTGGGCGACCTGGTGGAGGACACCGACTCGGAGAGCCCCACGGAGGCGGCCAGCTTCGCTTCGCTGCAGGACGAGCTCGCCGAGGCGCTGGAGGGCCTGAGCCCGCGGGAGCGGGAGGTCCTGATCATGCGGTTCGGCCTGGCGGATGGGCGCATGCGCACCCTGGAGGAGGTGGGCGCCCACTTCAACGTCACCAGGGAGCGGGTGCGTCAGCTGGAGACCAAGGCCCTGGCGAAGCTCCGCCACCCGGACCGGTCCGTGAAGCTCGAGGGCTTCCTCGAGAGCTGAGGAATCTGGATACCTGTCGCGGGCTTGGTAGGATGGCCCCCGCATTCCGCGGTAGCTCAATTGGCAGAGCAGTGGACTGTTAATCCATTGGTTGTAGGTTCGAGTCCTACCCGCGGAGCAGAGCCCCCACCAGGGAAAACACCGAAAAACCCCCGTCGCGACAGGCGAAAACCGCCGAAACGCAGTTCTTACAGGCCCTTTCGCGTCCTTCCGCTGATCTGCTACTTTTCTCGTGTCTGAAGGGCCAGAGAAGGGCCAACGGAGTTGTTGGAGGCGATAGTCCAGTCGTAGGTGACGACTTCGCCTTCGGGGTCTTCGGCGGGGACGACGGTGCAGGTGAGTTCTTCGCCGTGCGGTGCCGGTTCTCCGCAGACGATAGTCGGATCGGAGGGCGGCAGGTTGACGAACGTCACCGTCGAGTTGGAGGTAGCAGCCCGGGACGTCGGGTCGACGACGGTGAGGGAAACCTCGAGGGATTCCGGAGCGGTGGGCAGGTTCACCTCGATAGCACACGACGCATGCGACGGGCAGTCTTCGGAGGTGCGGACCGCCGGACCTGCAGACTCGTCCACCTGCCAGATGAAGGTGAGCGGCTCGTTG
>QGUS01000269.1 GCA_003242515.1 Actinomycetota bacterium | reverse complement strand
CTCCGCGTACTGCTCGTACTTGGCGCACAGGGCGGCGACCGCCCGCTCGTGCTCCTGCCCGTCGTCGACGAGGGTGGCGACCGCGTCGACCCTGACCCACCACAGCCCGCCCCAGTCGTCCTGGTAGTGGTGGACGAGGAGGGTCGCCCTCGGGTCGGCCTCCAGGTTAGCGATGCGGCGCAGCTTCCGCCCGCTCTTCGGCTTCCAGTCGACCGCAGTGACGACCCGGCCGTCGGCCACGGCGAAGGTCACCGGTGCGAGATGGGGGCGGCCGTCGGGGAGGATCGTGCCGAGGACGCCCACCGGGGAGCCGGCGATGCGGTCCAGGTCCTCCATCAGGCCAGCGGCTCGAGCGCACGCATGGCGTACTCCGCCCAGCGGGCGTGGCCGCGGGCGCTGACGTGGAAGAGGTCCTCCGCCCACAGCGAGCGGTCGCGCAGCCACAGCTCGCGGTCGTCGTTTCGGTGCTCGGCGACCACACACTCGTGGCGGGCCGCGACCCGCTCGTGGGCCCGGTGGTAGAGGAGCGAGCGGGCGGTCATCAGCGACCGCAGCGGCTCGTAGAGACGGGGGATGGTCCCCAGGTCGCCGACACCGGTGAGCATGACCCTGGACCCGAAGCCGCGGAGCGCGGTCACGAGGGCGTCCAGGTCCTCCTCGAACCGCTTCACCGGCACCCACCTGATGGCGTCGTTGGCGCCCACGGAGACCACGGCGATGTCGGGCCGGAACTCGAGGGCCGCCTGGAGCTGGCCGTTGCGGACGTCGACCGCCTTGGAGCCTCCAACGGCGAACGACGACAGGACGACATGGCGGCCGGCGCCGGCTAGGCGGCGCGCGGCGATTCGTATCCACACCTCGTCCGGGCCGGAGACCCCGGGCGCGGTCACCGACGAGTCGCCCAGAACGGCGATCTTCAGGGTCGGGTGAGACGGGTCACCGAACTCGCCCGACGGGTCGAACTCGGGGAGGCGCGGCGCGGGCCTGAGGACCGCGTAGGCGGCCTCGGCCCCGACCAATGCGACTCCGAGCAGGGCGAGGTTGCGTGCCAGCTTCCCCGCCACGGCCGCGTCAGGACTTGGTGACGGCTTCGATCCTCGCCTTGAGGCCGAAGCGACCCTTGGTCTCCCGAAGGTCGATCACGGCCCCGACCGCGTCCGAGAAGCCGTTCGGGTCGTCAGGCGTGAACTCGAAGACCTCGCTCCCGATGACGAGGTCGAAGCGGAATATGGACTTGCGCTCGGCCCTGATGTCGGCCAGCGGCCACGAGCCGAGCTGAGATCTCCCCGCGGCCACACGGAAACGTCCGTCCGAGATGTCTATCGAGACAGTGCTCGGCTCCAGATCCTCCCCCTGCAGCCGCCCCGTGTAGGTACCCATGGGGACAATCTACCCGCCCGGCGGGGCTGCGCGTAAGGGAGAAGCGTCGTTTCCGGGGGTACAGTCCTATCCGACGATGACCGACCAGAACGGCGTCGAAGGGGCTCCGGTAGCCCACAAGATCCGGTTCGTCACCGCCACGTCGCTGTTCGACGGGCACGACGCATCCATCAACATCTTCCGTCGCATCCTCCAGGCGAAGGGCGCCGAGGTGATCCACCTCGGGCACAACCGCTCTGCCCTCGAGATCGTGGAGGCCGCCATCGACGAGGACGTCCAGGGGATCGCCGTCACCTCCTACCAGGGCGGCCACATGGAGTTCTACCGGTACATCCGGCAGCTCCTCGACGAGCGGGACGCCTCCCACATCAGGCTCTTCGGCGGCGGGGGCGGGACCATCCTCCCGTCGGAGGGGGAGGAGCTCTGGAAGGAAGGCGTCGCCCGCATCTACTCCCCGGACGACGGCCGGGCCATGGGGCTCGAGGGGATGGTCGCCGACATGCTGGAGAAGTCGGACTTCCCGACCGGCGAGCTTCCGGACGACCTCGATCTCGACGCCCTGGACACCACCAACCGCCGGCTCGTCGCCACGCTGATCTCCGCGGCGGAGAACCACGCCGACAAGTACGCCGACGTCTTCGACACCATCGAGGCGAGGGCGCGGCAGTCCACCGCCCCCGTGGTCGGCATCACCGGCACCGGCGGGTCCGGGAAGTCCAGCCTGGTCGACGAGGTGTTGCGGAGGTTCCTCCTCGACTTCCCCGACCTCACCGTCGCCATCATCTCGGTCGACCCCTCGAAGCGGAAGTCCGGCGGCGCGCTGCTCGGCGACCGGATCCGCATGAACACCCTGCCGCACCCGCGGGCCTACATGCGCTCGCTGGCCACCCGGCAGGCCAACCTCGCCCTCTCGCCCCACGTCCACCGGGCGGTCGACGTCGTCAAGGCGGCCGGGTTCGACCTCGTCATCCTCGAGACCTCGGGCATCGGCCAGTCCGACACCGAGATCGTCGACTACTCCGACCTGTCGGTCTACGTGATGACCCCCGAGTACGGAGCGGCGACGCAGCTGGAGAAGATCGACATGCTCGACTTCGCCGACCTGGTCGCCATCAACAAGGCCGACAAGGAGGGGGCGGACGACGCCCTGCGGGACGTCCGCAAGCAGTGGAAGCGCAACCACATGCGCTTCGAGATGCCCGACGACGAGGTGCCCGTCCACCTCACCATCGCCTCCGACTTCAACGACCCGGGCACCAACCGCTTCTACGAGGCGTTCGTCGCCGCGCCCGCCGGACGGGGGATGCCGCCCGAGTCGACGCCGAACCTCCCGTGGGACCCGGGCCCAAAGCAGCACAACGCCCCCCCGGAGCGGCCCCGGCACACC
>QGUS01000268.1 GCA_003242515.1 Actinomycetota bacterium | reverse complement strand
CCGCCCTGGCTCGGCGCCGACGCAGAGCAGCCGAACAGGGCGAGGTGAAAGCAGCCGGGCGGCCAGCAAGGCTCCGGCCTGGGGGCCGGCGGCGGGACCGCCCACCACGCGGCGGACCACCCGGCTAACACCACCCCCACCTTTCTCCGATTCGGGATACCCACCCTGGCTTCAAGGTGGGTTGACCGCGTCCTAACCAGCACTCCGACCACGAGAAAGCCCTCGAGCTCATCACTCGAGGGCTCTTCTCTAGCCCGATGATGCTTACAGAGAGCCGGGCGGCTGTTCCGGCTCCGTTTGGTGAACGTTCACGAGAACTTTCGTGAACGCATAGCGGTGGAGACGATGGGATTCGAACCCACGACCCCCGGCTTGCAAAGCCGGTGCTCTTCCAGCTGAGCTACGTCCCCGTACCCCTCAATGGTACCGGCCACCGGGGATCGGGAGACTGGCGCCCGGTGAGCCCTGGAATGGGGTCCCGCACGCGAGCTTCGGGGAGACGGATCACATGCGAGGTCGCTCCTCGGGCCGGGAGGTCAGCGCCGGGGACGGGGCTGACGGCGACCAGCTCCGCATGAACGAGGATCCGCTCCCGCAGCGAGCCCTTGGGGTGGCACGCCGAGAGAACGAGGACCCTCTCGTCGGACTCCTGGGACGCGGTGAGGAGCGACATCCAGTCCTCCGGGCGGATGATCTCCTGTCCGGTCACGGCGTAGGTGAACACCGCGCCTTCCACCTCGAGCTCGATGAGGTCGCCCGGCACCAGCTCGTCGACCCGGTTGAACGGCGCCCCGTAGGTGGTCCGGTGGCCGGCGATCACGGCCGCCCCCTCTTCGCCCGGCGCCGCGAACCAGGGCGTGAGCCCGGGCCCCTTGTTCAGGGTGCTCGCCGTCACACCCAGGTAGAACACCCAGTCGACGTCGATCGCGGGGATCCGGATGGTCCCGATGGGAGTCCCCTGGTCCACTTCCGAGTAGTCGGGAGGAGTCGGGGGGGCCGGCTCGACGAGCGCGGCACCCACCGTGGCCGGCGTCGACGTGGTGGTCGTCGGACGGGTGGTGGTGACCAGCTCCCGGCGCGCCGCCTCCTGGGCGGCGAGCATCTCCCCGGCGCCATCGTCCCGGGGCCACACTCCGAAGACGAGGAGCGCCATCCCCATCGCGATCAGGGCCATCTCGATACGGAACCTGGATCTCATCACGACCCGCACACCCGAGGCCCGGGGGAAGCTCCGGTTCCGGAGCTCCCCCGGACCGTCGACACAGCCTTCAGCCGGCGACGCTGCGGCGACACCTGGCCAGGCCGGCAGCAATCAGGGCGACCCCGGCGAGGACCGCGAGGTCGGCGTCCCGGGAGCCTCCGGTCTCGGGCGACACGCAGTTGTCAGGACGGGAGCACGCCTCCTCCTCCATCCCGCCGACGTCGTCGACATCCGCGTCACCGGGCTGGCCGTCATCGTCCCCCGGCCCGTCGGCGGGACCGCACGGCTCGAGCGAGAACTCGGCGTTCTCCAGCACGAAGAAGGCGGCCTCGTCGAACTCGGCGTTCCACTCCACCCGGATGTAGCCGTCCTCCGGGGCGTCGACCAGCCACGGGAACGGAATGGAGGCAGAGCTCCCCGGGTCCACCGGGTTCGGGCTGGCGAAGGTGCCGAGGAGGTGGTCGGCACTGTCATACACCATCACGAACCACGAGAGGAACGGACGGCCCCCGGTGTTGTGGATCGTGCCCCCGAGCTGGAGCTGATTCGACGCGCCGAAGTAGTCGGGGTCGCCACCGTTCGGGCATGCGCCGTGCGGGACCACGAAGGTGGTGGTCTCACCGTCATACGGGCTCCCCGCGCAGATGGAGATCGACGTGTCGGTGGTCGAGAGGGTCGCGGCGCCCTGGTAGACGCCGTCGTCGTACTCCTGGCCGTCCACCCGGACCGTAAGAGCCACGGTATCGCCCGGGAAGACCGAGTCAGGGATCTCGATGCCCACCTCGAGCGTGGCGGACTCGCCGGGGTTCAGGAGCGGGCTCGGCCCGGACGAGGCGTTGGGGACATCCAGGGAGATGACCTCCATGCTCGCCACGAGCTGCAGCTCCAGGTCGGTGTTCTCGACCTCGACCGAGATGGTCACGATCTCGCCTGCGACGAAGCAGTCGTAGTCCGGGGAGAACTCCACCGCGGACACCGTGTGCGCCAGTACGGGCAGGCTAGCGCCGAACAGCAGCGCGAGCACCGCCAGGACGGTCAGCGCGGGCCTGCGGACCTTCAGCATGTTGCTCCTTTCCTGCCAACCCCCAGGCCCGACCTGACGGCTGGCGATCGATCGTGTTGTGTAAAAAACGACAACGAGGCCGCCAATCTGAAGAGGGAGACAGACGCTTCCCGGTGACACATGGCGGCGGTCATCAGCCTGGCCATGGCTGCCAGACCGGCGGGCAGGAGCACCGGGAAGATCGTCCCTCGGGCCTCTGGAGCGGCATCGAGGGTGCCGTCGGCATCAGGGCGTTCCGGGCGCACCTGTCAGCGCCGCAGGGGCGGGAGCACCCCGGGAAGGAAGGCCCCTACCGACGGATATCATCCTCCGTCTCCAAGGAGGAAAGACAGTGCCCAAGAGATTGATCTCCCTGCTCGCCCTCGGCGCCATCGCGCTGGCGGCCTGTGGCGGGGCCGGCCAGAGCACCACGACGGCGGCCGCCGGCGGGGAGTGCGGGCCCGACCACCCCGCACTGCACGAGCCGGGAAAGCTGACCGTCGCCACCGGCGACGTGGTCTACCCACC
>QGUS01000267.1 GCA_003242515.1 Actinomycetota bacterium | reverse complement strand
CCCGTCGCGGCGTGCGGGGGGCGCGGCCAGCCCCCCGGTCCCGCCGACGCCGGTGGCGGGACCACCACGACCCTGCCCACGGCCACCACCGCAGGCCCGTCCTCTGACATACCGTTCACCGGGATCCCCGACGATTTCCCGTCCGACGAGATCCCGCTGGTCGACGGCGACTACATCGTGGCCGGGCCGGGTGACGCCGGGGTCTGGGTCGTCCGGGCCCGGGTCGACGCCCCCGACACGCAGCAGGCGAGGCAGCAGGCCGGCGGACGGCTGGTCGGAGCCGGCTTCGAGGAGAAGATGCCCGGCATGCAGTACGAGAGCGGGTCCTGGACGGTGATCCTGCAGACCTACGAGGACGGCGGCGCAGTCTGGCTGTCGTACTCGATCGCCCCGCGCTGACCGAACCCCTTCTCCTGCCTCCCTCGGATCATTAGACGATGACGCGTGGGGGAGAGCAGCAGGGCCGCGGTCGTCCTGGTCGGCCTGGCCGTCGTGGCCGGCGGCTGGCTGGGCGCCCGTGACCGCCCCGCCCCGCCACCGACCGCCCGCATGCCACCTCCGGCTACCGCCCCGGCCGCCCCGGCCACCACCATCCGGGTCCATGTCGGTGGATGGGTGGCATCCCCGGGGGTCGTCACCGTCCCCGAAGGGTCGCTGGTCGCCGATGCCATCGTCGCCGCCGGAGGGATGCGCCCCGGCGCCCGGGCCGACGCCATCAACCTCGCCGCCCCGGTCTCCGACGGGGCGCAGGTGATCGTGCCCGGGCCGGGGACGGGGGCCGACACCGGCGCTTCTCCCGATGGCGGCGGGGGAGGGCCGATCTCGATCAACCGGGCGACCGCCACCGACCTGGAGGCCCTCCCCGGGGTCGGGCCCGTGCTCGCCGCCCGCATCGTCTCCTTCCGGGACCAGAACGGGCCCTTCCAGACCGTCGAGGACCTGTTGCAGGTCCCCGGGATCGGCGAGGCCAAGCTCGCCGCCATCCGGGACCTGATCACCGTGCCGTGAGCCACCCGGCGCTTCCTCCCCGCCGGGCGTGGCCGTGGCTGGCGATGGCGACGACCGCCTGGGTGCTGGCACTCGTCTTCGGCTCCCCGGCCGCACCCGAGCCGCTGCCGGCCGGGCGGGTGGAGGCGGAGGCCGTGCTGCTCACCGACACCATCCATGGGCGGCACGGCCCCTACGCCCTCGCCGTGACGGAAGGGACCGTGGTCCTCCTCGACCTCGAGGAGACGGTGCCGCTGTCGGTCGGGGAGGTGGTGAGGGTCGAGGGCGTCGCCTCGGGCCGTGCGGGAAGGGCCAGGGGCATCTGGCACGCCTCGGCGGTCAGGGTGACGGCGCTGGAGCGGCTCGCTCCGCCGTCGGCGCCCCACCTCGTGGTGGGCAACTCCATCCGCGACCGGGTCATGGAGCGGCTCGAGCCCCTCGACGACCGGAGGGGCCTCCTCGCGGGCTTCCTCATCGGCGACACCACCGGGCTCGACCCCGCCGACGAGGAGGCCATGCGGCTCGCCGGGCTGTCCCACTTCGTGGCGGTGAGCGGCTCGAACGTGGCGATGTTCCTCGCCATCCTCTACCTCGTCGCCGGGCCACTGGCCATCGGTCCCAGGAGCAGGGCACTCGTCGGTCTGATCGGCCTTCCCGTCTATGCCGCGGTCACCAGATTCGAGCCGTCCGTGATGCGGGCTTCGGTCATGGCCGGCCTGGCCCTGGCCGGGAAGCTCGCCGGCATCGCCCTCGACGCCTGGCAGCTGCTCTCCCTGGCCGTCGTCGCCCTCCTCGTTGTCGAGCCCTCCCTGGCGTCGTCGGTCGGGTTCCAGCTGTCGGTGGCCGCCACCGCAGGGGTGCTGGTCGGCGGCAGGTGGCCGACCGCCGGGGGGCCGGTGGCCCGGGCCCTTCTCGTCACCGTCGGGGCGCAGGCAGCGGTGGCGCCGCTGCTGGTCGCCCATTTCGGGACGGTCCCGGTCCTCTCACCACTGATCAACCTGGTGGCGGCGCCCATCGTCTCCGCCGCCACGATCACCGCCGCGGCTGGAGTGGCGGGGGTGCCGTGGCTGGTGGACGTCGCCGCCGGCCTGGCGGGCCTGGTGCTTGACCTGGCCCGGGGCGCCTCCGCCTGGCCCCAGGCCGGTGCGCGGCAGGCCGCGGCCCTCCTGGGAGCGGCCCTGGTGTGGGCCCGCTTCCGTCCGGCCAGGGCCCCGATGGCGGCGGGCGCCGCGGTCCTGGTGGTGGCGATGGCGCTCGGCGGCGGAGGGCGTCTGCCCCCGGCCGGGGCGGTCGTCCTCGACGTGGGCCAGGGCGACGCCATCCTCCTCCACGGCGGCGACGGCCGCTTCGCCCTGGTCGACGGTGGCCCCGACCCGGTGGTCCTCGACCGGAAGCTCCGGGACCACGGAGTCAGCCACCTCGACCTGGTCGTGGCCACGCACGCCCACGCCGACCACGTGGCCGGGCTGACCAGGGTCGTGGGGGGGTGGATGGTCGGCGAACTGTGGGCAGCCTTCCCGCCGCACCGCACCGACGAGTCGGAAGCCCTCCTCGCCGCCGCGTCCGAGGCCGGGGTGCCGGTGCGGGAGCCGGCTGTCGGGGAGGTGTACCGGCTGGGGGCGCTCGACCTCGAGGTCCTCGGCCCCCGCCGCCGCTACAAGTCCCCGAACGACCAGTCGATCGTCCTCCTCGTCCGGGGCCCGGCCGGGTCGATGCTGCTCACCGGGGACGTCGAGGCCGTCGCCGAGGCGGAGCGGGCCGGGGTCGCCGCCGCGGGCCCAAAGGGCG
>QGUS01000031.1 GCA_003242515.1 Actinomycetota bacterium | reverse complement strand
TGATGGGGCTGGTGCGGGCCCGTCCCCCCGCGGGCGACCCTGAGGTCATGGCCGAGTTCATGGAGATCATCACGCCGGTCGTCTGGCGGCCGAGCCTCGACGAGGCGTTCGTCCGCTCCATCCGGATGGTGAAGGCCCGGGTGGAGACCGAGCGGATGCCCGCCGGGGTCGACCCGGCCAACCACGTGAAGCTGGGGCCAGGCGGGGTCACCGACATCGAGTTCCTCACGCAGCTGCTCCAGCTCCGGCACGGCCACGCCGAGCCGTCGGTGCGCACGCCCAACACCCGGGAGGCGATCCGCGCCTTGGGCGCGGTCGGCGCCTTCACCCCGGACGAGGCGGAGACCCTGGACCAGGCCCTGGAGTTCCTCACCCGGATCCGGCTGCGACTCCACCTGCGCGGCGGCCGGAACACCGACGTCCTTCCGGTCACCGCGGACGAGCAGAGCCGTCTCGCCGCCGGCCTCGGCTTCGACCGCCGCACGGAGATGATCGAGCAGTACCGGAGGCACACCCGCCGGGCCCGCCGCATCTTCGAGAGGCGCTTCTTCGAAGCCTGAGTGCCCCGGTCCCGTCCCCCGATGGAGCGGGAGACGGGGGAGCACCGCCGGGGCGAGGAGGCGGGTTCCCCGGAGGCGACGACCGGGCGTGTCGTCGGGGTGCGGGTTGCGGGGCGCGAGTACCCTGCCGGCAATGCGAGCCAGCGTCGAGAGGATCGTCGCCGACCTGACCCCGCGCATCACGGGGCTGCGGCACCTCCTCCACCGGAACCCCGAGCCCTCCAACCAGGAGTTCCGCACCACGGAGATCCTCGCCGAGACGCTGTCGAAGTTCGGCCTCGACCCCCGGGTCAGGGCCACCGGGACCGGCCTCCTGGTGGACATCGGGGAGCCGCGCATCGGCTTCCGCGCCGACATCGACGCCCTCCCCATCGACGAGCCGGAGGGGAACGACCCCCGCTCCGGGAACCCGGGCTGGATGCACGCCTGCGGCCACGACGCCCACGCCGCCGTGGCGGCCGGCATCGCCATCGGCCTCTCACGGCTCGAGGGTGACGGCGGCTACCGCATCTTCTTCCAGCCGGCCGAGGAGGCGATCGTCGGCGGCGCCGTGGACCTGGTCGCGGAAGGCGTCGTCGACGGTCTCGAGGCGGTGATGGCCTTCCACGTCGACCCGACCCTCGATCCCGGGCACATCGGCGTCCGGCACGGCCCGATCACCGCGGCGGCCGACGGCTTCACCGTCGTCCTGGAGGGACCCGGCGGCCACACCTCCCGTCCCCACCGCACCGTCGACCTCATTGCGGCCGCGGGCAAGGTGATCACCGACCTCCCGCCCGTCATCCGGTCCGCCTTCGACGCCCGGCAGCCCGTCGTCACCGCCTTCGGAGCGGTCCACGGGGGCGAGGCCCCGAACGTGATCCCGACCCGGGTGGAGCTGCGGGGCACGATCCGGTCCCTGCACCCCGAGGTGCGGGCCGCGCTCCCCGAACTCGTAAAGCGCACCGTCGCCCGGATCGCCGAGGCGCACGGCGCCGTCCACACCGTCACCTACCGCCAGGGAGTGCCACCCGTGGTCAACGACCCGGCCGTCGCCGACGCCTTCGCACGCGCCACACGGGAAGCCCTGGGTGACGGGACGGTCGTGCCCGTGGAGACCTCCATGGGCGGCGAGGACTTCGCCTACTACCTGGATCGGGTGCCCGGGGCCATGTTCCGCCTCGGCGTCCGCTGCGGCGGCGGGGACATCCACTCGGCCGGCTTCAAGCTCGACGACGCCGCGGTCCCGGTCGGCGTCACGGCGGGCATCGCCGCCATGGCCGCTCTCGCCCGGGGCTGATCAGACCCGGCGCCCGACGGCCCGGGCCACCGCCTGCAACTCACCGACCAGGTCCGCGAACGCCTCCGGACGGAGCGCCTGCGACCCGTCGACCAGGGCCTCGTGGGGCTCGGGGTGGACGTCGACCATGATCCCGTCGGCCCCCGCTGCCACGGCGGCCTTCGCCAGGGCGGGGACCAGGTCGCGGCGACCGGCGGCGTGGGAGGGGTCGACGACGATCGGGAGGTGGGTCCGCTGCTCGATCAGCGGGACCGCGGAGATGTCGAGCATGTTCCGCACGCTCGGGTCGAAAGCACGGACACCACGCTCGACCATGACGATCCGGGTGTTGCCCTCGTTGTAGATGTACTCGGCGGCATCGACCCACTCCTCGACCGTCGCCGCCCGGCCGCGCTTGAGCTGCACCGGCTTGGGCTGGCGCCCCACCTCGCGCAGCAGGGCGTGGTTGGACATGTTCCGGGCTCCGATGCGGATCATGTCGGCGTAGGAGGCGACCATCTCGACGTCGCGGGGGTCGAGGACCTCGGCGACGAAGGGCATGCCGGTCAGCTCACGGGCCTCGGCCAGGCACTCGAGCCCGGCCTTGCCCAGCCCCTGGAAGGTGTAGGGCGAGGTGCGGGGCTTGAAGGCGTCGCCCCGGAGGATGTGGGCGCCGGCGGCCTTCACGGCCCCGGCGGTGCGGAGCAGCTGCTCCCGGCTCTCCACGGCACAGGGGCCGGCGATGATCGTCAGGCTGCCGTCCCCGATCGGGACGTCCCCGACCATCACCACCGTGTCCTCGTGCCGGTAGCCGCGGCCGACGCGCCGGCCGCCACGCACGCTGGGGACGACCCGCTCCACGCCGGGCAGGTCCTTCCACGGGGCCTCGTCCTGGAGCCTCCCCTCGGTGGTGCCGCTGACGACCGTGCGGCCCCCTTCGGTCACGACGGTCACGTCGGCCCCGGCGCCGCGCAGCCGCGCCACGACGGCGGCCACCTCGTCCGCGGTGGCGTCGGGCTGCATCACGATCATCATCTCGGCGAACACGCTAGTTCGCCCTGCGGGCACGGCCACCGGGGGCGCAACCACGCCGTCCCGGAACGGCGTGGTTACGATCCGTCTCGTGGCCTCCACGCAGACCCTTCCGGAGGGCTACGAGCCCCACATCGGCGAGAGCCGCCAGTACTGGCGAGACATCGTCCTGGGCCTCAACGACGGCCTCGTCTCGATCTTCCTCCTGGTCATCGGCGTCGTCGGCGGCGGCATGGCCAGCCACGACGTCCTGCTCGCCGCGGTCGCCGCGGCCGTGGCCGGCGCCATCTCGATGGCCGCGGGCGAGTACCTGGCCACCAAGTCCCAGGACGAGGTCCTCACGGCCGAGCTACGCCTGGAGCGCAACCACATCCAGAAGTTCCACGAGCTGGAGATGGACCAGCTCCGCGGCTTCTTCCTCGACATGGGGGTGAAGACGGAGCACATCGACGGCGTCGTCGCCGCCTTCCAGGACAACGACGAGGCGCTGCTCAACGCCATGGCCGCCCTGGAGTTCGGCTTCGTGGACAAGGAGCGCCGCTCCCCCTTCAAGGCGATGGCCGCTTCCGGCCTCCTCTTCCTCGCCGGCTCGATCCCGGTGGTGATCCCGTTCGCCTTCACGAGGAGCGTGGGCGTCGCCACCACCTGGTCGACCATCCTGACCTTCGTCGGCCTGTTCACGGTCGGCGCGGTCAAGGCGATAGTGAGCCGGTCGAGCAAGATCCGGTCCGGCCTGGAGAACATGCTCATCGCCGGCCTGGGCGGCATCGGCGCCTACTACCTGGGCAACTTCCTCCAGGGCGTCCTCGCCCGTTGAGCGATCGTCGGGACCTTTGCCGCTTGCTGTAGCAAGCGCTTGCTGTAAGCTAACGCTTGATGAACGAGAGCAAGCACAGCGACCTGGGCGAGTTCATCCGGGCCCAGCGTGAGAGGGCCAACCTCTCGCTGCGTCGCCTGGCCCAGAAGGCGGGGATCTCCAATCCGTACCTGAGCCAGATCGAGAGGGGGATCAAGAAGCCTTCGGCGGAGATCCTGCGCAACCTCTCCCGGGCGCTGGAGGTCTCGGCGGCCACGCTCTACAAGAAGGCGGGGCTCGTCGACGAGGACCTCCCCCCGATGAGCGTGTACGACGCCATCGAGAGCGATGAGCGTCTCACCCCGGATCAGAAGAAGGTGCTGCTCGACATGTACCGGGCGCTGGTGGGCTCCACCGGCACCCCAGAGAAGGAAGAGGAAGTGTCATGAAGACCAAGAGCGTTCTGTACGCCGCGGTCGGCGTCCCCGTCGTCCTGGCCCGCAAGGCCGGCGAGAAGGCGGCTGCCCTCCGCGAGACCCTGGACAAGAAGACGGCCACCTACACCCGCAAGGCCGAGGCCAAGATCGAAGAGCTCGCCGCCGAGGGCGAGAAGGTCGTGGCCCGGATCGAGAAGGGCAAGGTCGTCGAGGAGATCCAGGCCAAGGTCGATCTCGACCAGGCCAAGGAGCAGGTGAGCAAACTGCGCGACCAGCTCGAGGACATGCTCGCCACCTGGAAGGCCTCGTTCCGTCCCGAGAAGGAGGCCAAGCCGGCCGCCCGGATCGAGATCCAGACCGAGGAGAAGACCGAGGCTCCGAAGACCGAGGCGAAGGCCGCCAAGGCCGCGGCCGCCAAGACCGCCGCTGCCAAGAAGCCGGCGGCTAAGAAGGCCACCACTGCCAAGAAGGCTCCGGCCAAGACGACGGCCGCCAAGACCGCCGCTGCCAAGAAGCCGGCTGCCGCGAAGGCCTGAAAGGGCCCCTACCCGGTGACCGATACCGGGCAGCTGGAACCCCGCATCTCGCTCCCTGACGGGAACCGGGATGCGGGGTTTCTCGTCTCCGGCCCATTGGAGGCGATGCCGCAGGAGCTCCGGCGCCTCGCCCGCAGCCCTGCCCACCTCCAGTGGGATCTCGTGTCGTGACGAGAGAGGTGTGCGGCGGACCGACGGACCGCCAGCTCCAGGTGTCGGGGGGGATCGGTGACCGGTATGGCCGGGGCGGCTCGCCGCCTAGCCGATCGAAGGCTCCAGCTCCGCGGCGGCCTTGATCCAGATCTCCACCATCGACTCGGTGGGGAGACGGCTCACGATCTTCTGGGACCCGTTGAGACCGATGATCTTGGCCACGAGGGCGGTCGGGTTCCTCCGCCGCAGGTCGCTCAGCTTGTCGACCCCGGCGGCCACCAGGAGCTGGGCGTACTCGGAGCCGACACCAGGGACACGGAGCAGGTCGGCGTGGTGCACCCACAGGAGGAGGTCCTTCTCGGGGATGCCGGTCGCCTTCGCCAGCTCCGCCCGGCCCCTCTTCGTCGACGCCTTCTCGATCAGGCCCTTGGCGGTCCGGATGCCCGCCTTGCGCAACTTGGTCGCCTGCTTGTGATCGATGCCTGCGACCTGGTCGATACGCGCCATAACCCCTTTCTCCGCTGAGAAGAACTCGGCCTCGGACTCTATACCAACTCCCGCTCACCCGGCCGGGTGACGGGGTCTCAACTCGATCACGTCCGCCTCGGTGTCCACGTCCCGCGGCGGATGCTCGGCGAACCACACCTCGTTGACCCACTCGGGGTGGGCCCGCCACAGCCTCATGGCGCCTTCGTCGCCCTCCAGCGACATGACCCGCGGCCACAGGCTCCGGTCGACCACCACGGGGTTGCCGAGCGTGTACCGGTACTTCGGGATGCTCACCGGGCGCCCGCCGGAACGGTGCGCCTCGAGCAGCCGGGCCACCACCTCGGGCGAGACCTCGGGCTGGTCGCCCATCATGATCACCACCCGCTCGGCCCGGGAGAGACGGGTCAGCGCATCCAGCCCCACGCGGAGCGAGGACGCGAGCCCCTCCTCCCACTCGGGGTTCTCGATGATCCCGGCGTCCCCGAGGTCGATCCCGGCGAGGATCCGCTCCGACTCGGCGCCGAGGACCACCCAGACCTCGTCGACGGGCATCACCCTGACGAGGGACACCACGTGCTCCAGGAGGGTCGTGCCGCCCCAGGGCTCCAGCTGCTTCGGTCGCCCGAGACGGCGGGAGCCACCGGCGGCGAGTATCAACGCGGCGGTCGGCATGCTCTTCAGACCGTCACGGGGAAGCGGGTCAGGGCGCCGACGCCCTCGTTGTCGAGGGGCGAGGCGACCTCGATCTGATGGACGCTGCCACCGGCCGCGACCACGGCCTCGATGAGGTCGGCGACGACGTCCTCCGTCTCGATGAGGCCATCCCCGCAGACGGGGCACTCCTCGCCCGAGCGGGCGAGGAAGCCGCAGGAGCCGCAGAGCACTCCGGGACGGACCAGGTCGCCGGCGATCACGAGCGTCTCGATCGCCTGGGCGTTGGACGCGGCGAGACACCGGCTCAGGCCGAGGACGGCCATGCCGCCGCTCCACGCGGTGTCACAGACGCGCCCAGCGAGGGCGGCCTGGCGATTGCGACGGACCTCGTCGGCCGAGGAGGCCGCCTCCGACCGGAGCGCCGTCTCGGTCACCGAGCCGGGGACCGCCGGGAAATCGACCCTGGGGAGCTGGGCCAGGTAGGGATGCAGCGCCCGGGCGATGCCGTCGGCCAGCTCGGCGGGCGCGCCGATGGCCACGAAGTCGAGCGGGCGCTCCTGATGGGCCTCGAAGAGACGCTGACCGGCGTCCTTCCAGAGCCGCGCCGCGTTCTCGTCGGCGCGCTGGCGGGCCGTGTGCTCCGCGTTCCCCTCGAAGCCGCCGTAGTCGCGCTTCACGGGCTCGGCCTCGATCGGGTCGCCCAGCTCCGTGACGACGCTGCCGCAGACGACGAAGACGCGGGCCTGGAGACGGTCGGCGACCAGGAAGCCCGCCCTCAGGTCGCGGGGACGGGTGCGCAGCGGCCGTAGGTAGGGACGGTGGCCGAGAAGGGCGACGTCGGGCACCTCGTGGGTGAGGGCCTCCACCTGGAAGATCCCGTCGGCGTCGGAGGCGAAGACGGCGTACGCCGGCGCCGACCCGGTCTCGAAGCTCTCGGCGAGGTCCCGGATGCGCTCCACATCGGCGCGCACGCTCATCTCGACGGTGCGGTCCCTGGTGGCTGCCTGCTCGCGGATGGGGCGGAGCAGGTCGCTGAGCAGGGCGGCGAAACCACCCGGGCTCGGCCGTGAGGCGTACAGGGAGACGAGCGACCCTTGCGGGCTCCTCAGCTCGGTGAATGGGTCGGGCGCCACCGTCCTCCCGACGCTACTCATCCTCCCACCTCCGTGTCAGTTCGTACATCAGCTCCTCCTGGAGGTATGCGAAGTAGTCGAGGATCCAGGTCTGGTCCGGGTCGAGCTTCTCGTAGTCCTCCTCGACCTCGATGCCGAGACGCACCCCGAGGACGAGACGGGCCTCGTTGAGGACGCGGAGGAAGGCGTCGGCCTCGTCCTCGGTGAGGGCTGCGTCGCCCTCTGAGGCCATCACGTGTGCGAAGACCCTGCGGTCCGAGCTCTTCGCCTCCCGCAGCTCCGGCCCCATGAGCCGCCACCACTCTTCATTGGCCTCCGGGTCGCCGAGGATCACCGGAGGGGTGAGACGGTCCAACGCCGGGTCCCCCGGGCCGATCGAGGCGAGCATCGGCACCACGTCGGAGAGGAAGGCCTTCTCCTGCGGGGAGAGGCTCGCCACGATGCGGTCCCCTTCGGAGCGGAAGTGGCTCACTGCTCGATCGTCGCCCATAGGCCGTGGTTGTGCAGCCGGTAGCAGTCGAGCTCGGCCTTCTCGCGCGGGCCGTCCGCCACCACCGCTCGCCCCTCGTGGTGGACCTGGAGCATGAGCTTCGTGGCCGTCGGCTCGTCGTACCCGAAGAGCTTCCGGAACACGTACACCACGTAGCCCATGGTGTTCACCGGGTCGTTCCAGACGACCACCCGCCAGGGCTTGTCGACTTCCTGGTCCTCGCCCGTGCGGGGGGTGATCACGGGAACCGGCCTCGTTGTCATCGCACCCAATGCTATGTCACCCGGGGACCGGAGTGGCCGGGCCGCTCAGCCCTCGAGGACCCGCTGCCGGCAGACCGCGATCGCGGCCACCAGGTCGGGGTCGTCGTACGGGATCTCGTCAGGCGGGTACGGATAGCCGACCCCGTGGAAGCCCGCCACCGGATCGGGGAAGTTGGGGACACCGCGGGAGCGCATGCAGGCGGTGAAGTCGGCGAGCTTCCGCGCCACCTCCTCCCGGACGGGCGAGTCGCCGAGGAACAGCGGGCCGGCGACGAGGTGCTCGCTGCAGGCGTCGAGGGCCGCGGCCACGTCGGGCGACCCCATGGTGACGTCCCTCATCGCGAGGTCGAGCCGCGGGCGGCCCTGCCCGTCGAAGGTGATCTCACCCATCTGGACACCGTGGGAGACCATGCACTCGCGGAAGGCCGTGGCGCCCTCCTCCGACCCCACGGTGGTCACGGTCTCCGGGAGCGTCGTCGTGGTCACGTGGCGCGGCGGGTCGGTCGGGGAAGGCCGGAGCGGGGCCTCGCTGCACCCGACGAGGACCAACCCGATCAGGGCAGCGGCGAGTCGCTTCAAGCTCCGGTCGGGCCCTCCAACCCGTCGGCGAGGATCATGGCGATGTCGCGGACCGGGATCTCCTGGCCCAGCTCCTTGACGCCGTCGTCCAGCATCACGAAGCAGAAGGGGCAGGCGATGGCGATCTCGTCGGCACCGGTGGCTAGGGCCTCCTCGGCACGCTCGACGTTCACCTTCTTGCCGACCTTCTCCTCCATCCAGAAACGGGCCCCGCCCGCGCCGCAGCACAGCGACCGGGTGCCGTGGCGGCCCATCTCCACGACCTCGGCGCCGCCGGCGCCGGCCACCTCACGCGGGGCGAGGTACACGTCGTTGTACCGGCCCAGGTAGCAGGGGTCGTGGTAAACGATCTTCTTGTCGGTGCCGTCTTCCTTCTTCGGCACCTCGAGCCGGCCCTGGGACAGCAGCTCGGCGAGCAGCTGGCTGTGGTGCACGACCTCGTACTCGCCCCCGAACTGCGGGTACTCGTTGCGGATCGTGTTGAAGCAATGGGCGCACTGGGTGATGACCTTCCTCACCCCGTATTCCTCGAAGGTGGAGATGTTCTGGAGCGCCAGCTGCTGGAACACGTACTCGTTGCCGGCACGGCGGGCGGGGTCGCCGGAACACACCTCGTTCATGCCGAGGATGGCGAAGTCGATGCCCGACGCCTTGAGCAGCCGGGCCAGGGCGACGGAGACCGCCTTGTTCCGGTCGTCGTAGGAACCGGCACAGCCGACGAACCACAGGTACTCGGCGCGCTCCACGCCGTCGCCGAGACGCGGGATCTCGAAGTCGAGCTCGGAGGTCCAGTCGGCACGGGCCTGCTGGCTCATGCCCCACGGGTTGGTCTGGTTCTCCATGGCCATGAAGGCCTTGCCCAGCTCGGCCGGGAAGTCCGACTCCATGAGGGTCAGGTAGCGCCGCATGTCGAGGATGCGGTCGACGATCTCGATGCCGACCGGGCAGATCTCGTCACAGGCCCGGCAGGTCGTACAGGAGTAGAGCTCCTCGGTGGTGATCCGCTCAAAGAGCACGCCGGCGCCCTCGAGCACCGCGGACGAGGTGACGGGGCCCTCGAGGCCCTGCATCGAGGCGGCGACCTCGCCCGACTTCAGGACCATCTCGCGAGGGTCGAGGGGCTTGCCGGTGAGGTTGGCCGGGCAGACCGCCGTGCAGCGGCCGCAGACTGTGCAGGCCTCGGTGTCGAAGAGCTGCTTCCAGGTGAGGTCGGTGGCGATGTGGGCGCCGATGGTCTCGATGTCCTCGACCTCGAAGAGGTTCGGCATCTCCCGCATGGCGCCCTTCGGGCGCTTCCGCGGCGAGAGCGCCAGGTCCACCGGCGATGTGAACATGTGGCGCAACTTGGTGGTGGGGAGGACCACCAGGAACATGGCGAAGGTCGCCACGTGCACCACCCAGGCCACTCGGTGCCAGGTCGCCGCCGACTCCGGCGAGAAGAGCGGCGACAGCAGGTAGCCGAGGAACGACCAGACCTCGTGGTCGGGGCGGCCGTCGACGACGATGCGGGCCGCCTCCGTGAGCAGGCCGGTGACGCCGATCGCCGCCAGCGTGAGGAGGATCAGCCCGTCCTCCGGCTTGGTCTTCGACTTGAGGCGCCAGGGCCGGAGCACGTAGCGGTTGAGGAACGCCAGGGCGAGGCCGCCCAGGAAGACCAGGCTGGCCAGGTCGAGGACGAACGAGAAGACCAGGTAGAAGGTCCCGTGGAGGAACTTGAGCCGGGCGGGCGCCAGGTGGTCCAGCTCGACCGTGACCGTCCCCAGGAAGAGGACCACGAAGCCCCAGTAGATGGCCGAGTGCATGATCCCGGCCCGCTTGTCCCGCATCACGGTCCGCATGGCCAGGCCGCGGACGAAGCGGCGGACCCGCTCGCCCCACAGCCCGGTGCGGCGCTCCGAGGCGCCCTGTTCGTATATCTCGGCCCGGCGTGCGAACAGGAAGAACGCCAGCCCGATGAAGGCCGGGATCACCACGTAGAAGACGACCTTGAAGGGGCCAGGGATATTCCCGAAGACCTCGCGGCCGATCTCGAAATGCAGATGCTCCTGGAAGCTGCCGGCGACACCCATGGCGGCGGTGGCCAGTGCGGCGACCACGCCGAGCACGCGCAGCGCCCGGGAGACGGTGAAACGCTTCGCCGGGGTCGCGTCGGTGTCGCGCCTCTCTTCGGTGACGGTCATCGTGCGGCGAGTGTAGGAGCCGTCGACCCCGCGGTCAGAACTCCACCTCGATCATGGGGGACTCCGCGACCAGCCGGTCCAGTCCGGCCTGGGACCACCGCGCCTCGGCCCAGGGGGCATCCTCGAAGAACCTCCGTTTGAAGCCCCGGTCGGTCACCTCGCGCGCCTTCCCCGCCACCCGGATGCCCCCGGCCTCGACGACCACCCTGGGGTCGGCCTTCACGTTGGCGAGCCAGTCCCGGGAACCGGGTGTGCCGGTGAGATGAAGCGGCCGTCGAAGGAGAACCACCAGATCTCGATGGTCCGGGGCTCGCCGCTGCGGCGGCCGTAGGTGGTCAGGTCGATGACGCGGTGCGCGGCGAGCGCTTCCCTGGTGGCGTCGTCGATGGGCAGGTCACCGACCTCCGAGCAGGGCCCGGAAGAAGAACCAGGTGTTCGCCGGGCGCTCGGCCAGACGCCGGGTGAGGTAGGGGTACCACTGCGAGCCGAACGGCAGGTAGACCCGGAGCGGGTGTCCCGCGGCGACGATCTTCCGCTGCAGGTCGGGCCGGACCCCGTAGAGCATCTGGAACTCGTAGGGCTCCGACCGCTCCTTCGCCAGGTCCAGGGCGAGTTCGATGAGTTCGTCGTCGTGGGTGGCGATGGCGGGCTTGACCTCCGGGGAGGTCATCAGC
>QGUS01000266.1 GCA_003242515.1 Actinomycetota bacterium | reverse complement strand
TCTTCTGTCCGGGACGACCAGCCCAGACAGGCACCCAGAGAGAGCCCCGGCCCCGGCCGGGGCTCTCTCGTGACCCACCGAACCTTAAAGTGCACTTCAAGGTTGGAGTATCATCGGTTTCGTGAAGATCGGCGAACTGGCCAGGATCACCGGCGTGAGCACCGCCACCATCCGCTTCTACGAGCAGATGGGGCTGCTCACGGCGCCCGGCCGCGCCGCCAACGGGTACCGCACCTACGACGGGGCGTCCGTCGACCGGGTCCGCTTCATCAGGGACGCCCGGGCCGCCGGGCTCACCCTCGGCGAGATCGGAACGATCCTCGAGATGAAGGCGGCGGGTGAGTCCACCTGCGAGCACGTGATCGGGCTCCTGGAGACGCATCTGCACGCCATCGACCGCCAGGCCGCGGAGCTGGCCCGGGCCCGGGCCCGCCTGCAGGAGATGCTCGACCGGGCCCGCCGGCTCGACCCGGCCACCTGTGTCGACCCCAACCGTTGCCAGACCATCGCCCCGCTGATCGAGCGGGAGAGAAAGGAAGGAACCGACATGTCCACCCAGACCGTGCTCAACGTCCCCGAGATCCACTGCAACCACTGCAAGATGTCCCTGGAGGGAGCGGTGGGTTCTCTCGAGGGCGTGGCGTCCGTCGAGGTCTCCGTCCCCGAACGCACCGTCGCCGTCTCCTTCGACGAGTCCCGCGTGAGCCTCGACGCCATCAAGAGCGCCATCGAGGAGCAGGGCTACGCCGTCGCCAACTGACACCCGCACCGAGACCGTTCGCTTCGACGTCGACGGCATGACCTGCGCCACGTGCGCGGTCAGGATCGAGCGCGTCCTCGGCCGGCAGGAGGGCGTGCAGCGCGCCGTCGTGAACCTGGCGGCCACCACCGCGGAGGTGGAGATCGCTCCTGGCACCGACGTGACCCGGCTGATCCAGGCGGTGGAGAAGATCGGATACGGCATCAAGCCGGCCGAGGAGGAGCCCCGCGACGTCACCGAGCACTATGGCGACGAGGAGCGCGTCCAGTGGCGCCGCTTCTGGTCATCCGCCGTGCTCACCCTGCCGGTGATGATCCTGGGGATGTTCGGCCCCGCCACCGCATGGAGCATGTGGGTCCAGGCCGCCCTCTCCACGCCGGTCGTCTTCTGGGCCGGATGGCAGTTCCACCGGATGGCCCTGAAGCAGGCCCGCTCCCTGGCGGCCAACATGGACACCCTCATCTCCCTGGGGTCCCTGGCGGCCTACGCCTACTCCCTCTGGCTGCTGCTCCAGGGACACGGCGGCCACGTCTACTTCGAGACGGCGGCGGTCATCGTCACACTGATCACCCTGGGGCGGGCATTCGAGGCCCGCGCCAGGGGACGGGCGTCGTCGGCCGTCCACCGCCTCCTCGACCTCGGGGCCAGGGAGGCCCGGGTAATGGCCGACGGCCAGGAGGTCATGGTCCCGGTGCAGAACCTGGCGCCCGGCGACCTCATGGTCGTGCTCCCCGGCGAGAAGATCCCGACGGACGGGGTCGTCGAGTCGGGCGAGAGCGCGGTCGACGAGTCGATGCTGACCGGCGAGCCGGTACCGGTCGACCGGGTGCCCGGCGACCGGGTCCTCGGGGCGACCGTGAACCAGTCGGGCCGGCTGGTGGTGCGAGCCACCTCCGTCGGGGCCGACACCGCCCTGGCCGGGATCATCCGGATGGTCGAGGCGGCGCAGGGCTCCAAGGCCGATGTGCAGCGCCTGGCCGATCGGATCTCGGCGGTGTTCGTGCCGGCAGTGATCTTCCTCGCCGTGGCCACCATGGCGGGCTGGCTGATCGCCGGCGCTGACGTCGACACCGCGATCCTCGACGGGGTCGCCGTGCTGATCATCGCCTGCCCCTGCGCGCTGGGCCTGGCCACCCCCACCGCGGTCATGGTCGGCTCCGGCCGGGGCGCCGAGCTGGGGATCCTCTTCAAGCGGGCCGAGGTGTTCGAACGGGCCGGCGGCATCCACACCGTCCTGTTCGACAAGACCGGCACCCTCACCACCGGCGCCATGCGGCTCGCCGCCCTCGTCACCGATGAGGACCCGGAGCGGTTCCTCCGGCTGGTCGGTTCGGTGGAGGCGGCGTCGGGCCATCCGATCGGAAAGGCGGTGGCCCTGGGCGCAGACGAGCGTGGAGTCGAGCTCGCCGAGCCCGCCTCGCTCCGGACGGTCTCCGGCGCCGGGGTGGTCGGAGTCGTGGACGGCGTCGAGGTGGTGGCGGGCAAGCCGTCGCTCCTCGCCGAACACGGGCTGGCGATAGACCCCTCGCTGCTCGATGAGAAGGAGAAGCAGGAGCGGCAGGGCCGGACCGTATTCCTCGCCGGGTGGGAGGGCGAGGCCCGGGGACTCCTCGCCATCTCCGACACCATCCGGCCCGAGGCGCCCACCGCCGTGGCGAGGCTCCGGGCCATGGGCATCGAGGTCGGGATGGTCACGGGAGACAACGCCGAGACCGCCAACCGCATCGCCGCCGACCTCACCATCGACCGCGTCTGGGCGGGGGTCCTGCCCGGCGGGAAGGCCGAGGTGGTGTCCGGCCTCCAGGCGGAGGGCAAGAAGGTGGCATTCGTGGGGGACGGCATCAACGACGCCCCGGCGCTGAGCCAGGCCGACATCGGCGTGGCGGTGGGCTCGGGGACCGATGTCGCGCTCGAGGCGGGGGGCGGGGGGAACCCCCACGGCGACCCGACCGTCCTGGCCCCGGCCGGCCCCCCTGCACGGAGCACGCTCCCGGTCATCCCCCAGAAACCGTTTTTGGGGTTTGCCCCCAACGCGG
>QGUS01000030.1 GCA_003242515.1 Actinomycetota bacterium | reverse complement strand
CCGAGGCCTTGGGCTGGGTCGGCCTGCGGTTGACCCACCCGGACGAGGTCGACGTGGCCATCGAGAAGGCGATGGCGGTCAACGACCGGCCAGTCGTCGTCGAGGTGGTCATCGACCCCGAGGAGATGGTCTTCCCGATGGTCCCCGCCGGGGGCTCAAACGACTTCATCGCGATGGGACCGGAGGACTTGTGAGCCACCACACGCTGTCCGTAATCGTCGAGGACAAGCCGGGCGTCCTGGCCCGGGTCTCCGCCATGTGCTCCAACCGCGGCTTCAACATCCACTCGCTGGCCGTGGGCCCGACGCACATGGAGGGCCGGTCCCACATCACGCTGGTGGTGGACGCACCCGAGGTGGAGCAGCTGAAGAAGCAGCTCCACAAGCTGGTCAACGTCATCAAGGTCCAGGAGCTGACCGCAGAGACCGCCCTGGAGACCGAGGTGATGCTGATCCGGGTCTACTGCGAGCCGGCTCAGCGGGGCGAGATCGGGGCGACCGCCGACCTGTTCGGCGCCCGCATGGTCGACCTCACCCCGAACTCCATCGCCTTCGAGATCTGCGGCACTCCCAAGCGCCTGGCGGACTTCCTGGAGCAGGTGCGGCCCTACGGGGTCGTCGACCTGGTCAAGTCCGGGCGCATCGCCATGAAGCAACGGTCGGAGACCTCTCTGGCCCTGACCCCTGCGAGCCGCTCATGATCATGTCGGCCGCTCTCCTTCGCCTACGCCCGCCGCTACCCGGCGCCATCGCCTAGCCGGGGGCGGCGAGACGCACGAGAGCCAGGACAGGCACGCGTAGGACACGGATTTCGAAGGAGAGAACGACATGACCACCGACCGAGTACGCATCTTCGACACGACCCTGAGAGACGGCGAGCAGTCGCCGGGCATCGCGCTGAACCCGCAGCAGAAGGTGGACATCGCCAAGCAGCTGGCCCGCCTGGGGGTCGACATCATCGAGGCCGGGTTCCCCGTCTCGTCGCCCGGCGACTTCGAGGCCGTGCAGCGGATCTCCCGTGAGGTGGAGGGCCCGGTGATCGCCGCCCTCGCCCGGTCCAACCCTGTCGACATCGACACCGCCTGGGAGGCGATCAAGGACGCGGAGCGTCCCCGGATCCACACCTTCCTGGCCACCTCCCCCATCCACATGGAGCACAAGCTCCAGATGACGGAGGAGGAGGTCCTGATGGCGGTGAAGACCAGCGTCGCCCGGGCCCGGGAGTACACCGACGACGTCGAGTACTCGCCCGAGGACGCCACCCGCTCCGACGTCGACTTCGTGATCGCCGTGTGCCAGGCCGCGGTGGAAGCCGGCGCCACCACGATCAACATCCCGGACACCGTGGGCTTCGCCACACCGTGGGACTACGGGAAGCTCATCGAGCGGATCGTGGCCGAGGTCAAGGGCGACCGTGACGACGTGATCATCTCCACCCACTGCCACAACGACCTGGGCCTGGCCGTGGCCAACTCGCTGGCCGGCGTGAAGGCCGGGGCCCGGCAGGTGGAGGGCGCCATCAACGGCATCGGCGAGCGCGCCGGCAACGCCTCCGTCGAGGAGGTGGTGATGGCGATCCGCACCCGCTCCGACGCCTTCGGCGGCGTGGAAGTGGGCGTCAACACCTCGGAGCTCTACGCCACCTCGCGGATCGTCTCCGAGTACACCGGCTACCCGGTCCAGTACAACAAGGCGGTGGTGGGCCGGAACGCCTTCGCCCACGAGTCGGGCATCCACCAGCACGGCGTGCTCCGCAAGCGGGAGACCTACGAGATCATGGACCCGACCGCCGTGGGCTTCTCCGGGAGCGACATCGTCCTGGGCAAGCACTCCGGCCGGGCCGCCTTCCGTCACGCCCTGCAGCGCATCGGCGTCGAGCTGGACGAGACCAGCTTCGACCGGGTGTTCGCCCGCATGAAGCAGGTGGCCGACCAGTCCGGGATCATCAACGACACCCGCCTGCGGGCCATCGTCGACGAGGTCGTGTCCGACAGCCACGTGGTCGAGGCCATCAACGGAATGTTCTGATGGCGCGATACTCGATCTGCGTGGTCCCCGGCGACGGGACCGGCCCCGAGGTGGTGGCCGAGGCGGTCAAGGTGCTCGACGCGGCCGCGTCGCGGTTCGGCTTCGAGTACGAGACCGAATACCTGGACGTCGGCGGCGAGCGCTACCTCCGCAGCGGGGAGACCCTCACCGACGCGGACCTGGAGACCATGCGCCGCTCCGACGCGATCCTCTTCGGCGCCATCGGGCACCCGGACGTCAAGCCGGGGATCCTCGAGCAGGAGGTCCTGCTCCGGATCAGGAGGGAGCTGGACCAGTACGTCAACCTGCGTCCGGTGAAGCTCTACCCCGGGGTGGCCTCCCCCATCGCCGGGGTGCGCCCCGAGGACGTCGACTTCGTGGTCGTGCGCGAGAACAGCGAGGGCCTGTACGTCGGCAAAGGCAGCTTCACCGACAAGGGGACCGGGAACGAGATCGCCATCCAGGAGTCGGTGAACACCCGCAAGGGCGTGGAGCGGTGCATCCGCTACGCCTTCGAGCTCGCCTCGCGCCGGGAGCGCAAGCACGTGACGCTCTGCGGCAAGACCAACGTCCTCACCTACGCCTGGGACCTGTGGTCCCGGGTGTTCACCGAGGTCGCCGCGGAGTACCCGGAGGTGGGGACGGCGTACGCCCACGTCGACGCCACCTGCCTCTGGATGGTCGAGGACCCGGCGAGGTTCGACGTGATCGTCACCGACAACATGTTCGGCGACATCATCACGGACCTCGCGGCCGCCATCCAGGGCGGCATGGGCATCGCCTCCGGGGCGAACCTCAACCCGGAGGGCGTCTCGATGTTCGAGCCGATCGGCGGCACCGCCCCCGGCTGGGAGGGCACCGGCGGGATCAACCCGCTCGCCGCCATCGGCGCCATGGGGATGATGCTCGACGAGCTCGGAGAGACGGAGGCCGGGTCCGCCGTCGAGAAGGCGGTCGGCCTCGTCGCCGGGTCGCTTCCCTCGCTGCGTGCCGGGCAGATGGGGATGACCACGAAAGAGGTAGGGGATCGTGTCGTGGAGGTGGTGACCCGTGCCGGGTAAGACTCTGTTCGAGAAGATCTGGGAACGCCATGTCGTGGTCGACGGCGATCCCTCGCTGCTGTTCGTCGACCTGCACCTGGTCCACGAGGTGACCAGCCCCCAGGCGTTCGCGGGGCTCGACTTCCACGGGCGGAAGGTCCGCCGCCCCGACCTCACGGTTGCCACCGTCGACCACGCCATCCCCACGGTGGATCGCCTCGTCCAGATCCGCGACCCGCAGTCCCGCAAGCAGGTGGAGACGCTGCGGGCCAACTGCGCCAAGCACGGCATCCTCTTCTTCGACATCGACGACCCGCGCCAGGGGATCGTCCATGTCGTCGGCCCGGAGAACGGCTTCACGCAGCCGGGGATGCTCATCGTCTGCGGGGACAGCCACACCTCCACCCACGGCGCCTTCGGCGCCCTGGCGTTCGGCATCGGCACCACGGAGGTGGAGCACGTCCTCGCCACGCAGACCCTGTGGCAGTCGAAGCCCAAGACCATGGCCATCGAGGTCGAGGGCGACCTGCCGCTCGGGGTCGCCGCCAAGGACCTGATCCTCGGGATCCTCGCCCAGCTGGGCGTGCGCGGCGGCACCGGCCACGTCTTCGAGTACCGCGGCGAAGCCATCCGCAAGCTCTCCATGGAGGAGCGGATGACCATCTGCAACATGTCCATCGAGGGCGGCGCCCGGGCCGGCATGATCGCCCCGGACGACACGACCTTCGCCTACGTGGAGGGCCGGCCGTTCGCCCCGAAGGGCGCGGCCTGGGAGAAGGCGCTGGACGACTGGCGGTCCCTGGCGACCGACCCCGACGCCACCTTCGACGCCGTCCGGCACATCGACGCCGCCCGCCTGGTCCCCCACGTCAGCTGGGGCATCAACCCGGGCCAGACGGTGCCGGTGACCTCGACGGTCCCGTCGCCAGACGACTTCGAGGACCCGATGGACCGCTCCTCGGCCGAGCGGGCCCTGGAGTACATGGGCCTGCAGCCGGGCACCCCGATCACCGACATCCCCGTCCAGCACGTCTTCATCGGCTCCTGCACCAACAGCCGGATCACCGACCTGCGCCAGGCGGCCCGGGTGGTGGAGGGCAAGAAGGTGTCCGACCGGGTGAGCGCCGTCGTGGTCCCCGGATCGATGCAGGTGAAGGCGCAGGCCGAGGCCGAAGGCCTGGACCGCATCTTCGAGGACGCCGGGTTCGAGTGGCGTGACGCGGGATGCTCCAGCTGCCTCGCCATGAACCCGGACGTCATCCCCTCCGGCGAGCGCTGCGCCTCCACCTCGAACCGCAACTACGAGGGGCGCCAGGGCCGCGGCGCCCGCACCCACCTGGTGAGCCCGGCCATGGCCGCGGCCGCCGCCGTGGCGGGTCACTTCGTCGACGTGAGGGAGTGGGCATGAGACCGGTGAACGTCATCCAGGGTGCGATGGTCCCCCTGCCCCGGGCGGACGTCGACACCGACCAGATCATCCCCAAGCAGTTCCTGACCAGGATCGAGCGCACCGGCTACGGCGCGTTCCTGTTCTGGAACTGGGCGTACGACGACGACGGGAACCCCGTGGAGTTCTTCACCCACGACCCGGCCCGACGCGGCGCAAAGGTCCTGGTGGCCGGCCCCAACTTCGGCTGCGGCTCATCCCGAGAGCATGCCGTGTGGGCCATCCAGGACTGGGGCTTCGAGGCCGTGGTGGCCCCGTCGTTCGGCGACATCTTCCGGAACAACAGCTACCAGAGCGGACTGCTCCCGGTGGAGCTCCCGGAGGAGACGGTGAACCGCCTCATCGAGGCGGCCGCCGACCCGAACACGATCGTCACCATCGACCTGGAGACGCAGACCGTGCGCTGCGGCGACCTCGAGGCGTCGTTCGACATCGACCCGTCGGTGAAGGACCGGCTGCTGAAGGGACTCGATGCCATCGGGCTGACCCTGGAGCACGAGGACGCCATCGAGGCCTACGAGGCCCGGCGCCCCGAGTGGCTTCCGAGGAGCGTCGCATGACGCGGGTCGGCTCCTGGATCGCCTTCATCATCATCATTCGCTAGGGGCTGCGCCCACATACCGGCGCGGCCCCTCTGAAGACCTCCGCAGATGCGGGGGTCTTCTTCATTGAGGAGAGGAACCAATGACGAGACAGGCAGAGATATACGACACGACCCTCAGGGACGGCACCCAGGGGATGGGGGTCTCCCCCACCCCGGGCGAGAAGCTACGGGTGGCCCGGCTGCTCGACGAGCTGGGCGTCCACTTCATCGAGGGCGGCTGGCCGGGGGCCAACCCGAAGGACGACGAGTTTTTCGAGCGGGCGAAGACGGAGCTCCGGCTGGAGCGGGCAACGCTGGTGGCGTTCGGCTCCACCCGCCGGCCCCGGGGCAGGGTGTCCGACGACGCCCAGCTCCAGGCGCTCCTCCGTGCGGACACCGACTTCGTCTGCATTGTCGGGAAGTCGTGGGACCGGCACGTCCTGAAGGCGCTGGACACCTCGCTCGAGGACGGCCTGGCCATGGTCGGCGAGTCGATCGAGTTCCTCCGCGAGCGCGGCAAGCGGGTCTTCTTCGACGCCGAGCACTTCTTCGACGGCTACCGGGGCAACCGCGAGTACGCCCTGGCGGTCGTGGAGACGGCGGCACGGGCGGGGGCGGAGCGGATCGTCCTCTGTGACACCAACGGCGGCACCCTCCCCCACCAGGTCGCCGACACCGTCCGCACCGTGGCCGAACGCGTCGACACCGCCCTCGGCGTCCACTTCCACAACGACTCCGGCTGCGCCGTCGCCAACACGGTGCTCGCCTTCCAGGCCGGCGCCACCCAGCTCCAGGTGTGCGTCAACGGCTACGGCGAGCGGACCGGCAACGCCGACCTCTGCTCCGTGGTTCCGAACCTCACCCTCAAGCTCGGCGTGGACACGATCCCGGCCGAGGGGGTCGGGATGCTCCACTCCACCGCCCACCGGGTGGCGGAGATCATGGGCAAGCCGGTGGAACCGAACCGTCCGTATGTCGGCTCCGCCGCCTTCGCCCACAAGGCGGGGCTCCACACCTCGGGCCTGGCCCGGCTGGAGGGGGCCTACGAGCACATCGACCCGAAGCTGGTGGGCAACAGCGCCACGATGCTGGTCAGCGAGCTGATGGGCCGCTCCACGGTGCTGTCCATGGCGTCCCGCAACGGTTGGGAGCTCGACCCGGCGACCGCCCAGGCGCTCGTCGAGCGGGTGAAGACCCTCGAGGCGGAGGGCTACCAGTTCGAAGCGGCCGAGGGGTCCCTGGAACTGCTGGTCCGCGGCGAGACCGGCGGCTACGAGGACCCGTTCGAGACGCTCGGCGTCGAGGTGCGCAGCGGCACGGGGCCCGACGGCGAGGTGGTCGCGGTGGCCGAGCTCAGGCTCCGGATCGGCGGCGGGGAGGTCACCGTCACGGCCAAGGCGCCCAACGGGCCGGTCGACGCACTGGACCGGGCACTGCGGGAGGCGCTCCGGCCCACCCACCCCGAGGTGGACGGCCTGCGGCTCGTCGACTTCAAGGTCCGGGACCTCGACTCCTCCGACGGCACCGCCGCCCGGGTGCGGGTCCTGGTCGAGACCTCCGACGGCTACACGAGCTGGGGCACGGTCGGAGTCCACCGCAACATCATCCAGGCCTCCTGGCTGGCCCTCAGCGACGGCATCAAGGTCGGCCTGGTCCGGGCGCGGGAGCGGTCGGCCGTGTAGGGGGTTGCCGTACCCCCGTCGCGGCGTTAGCCTCGCGGTCGGACATGAACAACCCGGTCTTCGCCCACGGTCACCATCACCAGCCCTCGCGGGTCGGCTGATCGTGACTGCCTGAGCAAGGACCGGACACAGAGGACAGCCGACCCGAGCGGTCGGCTTTCTCGTTTTCGGGGTTGGCCGGCCGCAACGGCGGCGGAAACGGCCGACCATGACGACACTCGAATCACCGAACACCACCCTCCGCCTGGCGGTCCCCAAGGGACGCATCGAGGCGGGCGTCACCAACCTCCTCGCGGACGCGGGCATCCGCCTCCGCTCCGGTCCGCGCGGTTACCGGCCCACAGCCTCCGTCCCGAACCTCGAGGTCAAGGTGCTGAAGCCGCAGAACATCGTGGAGATGCTGGCGGCCGGCACCCGTGACATCGGATTCGCCGGGGCCGACTGGGTCGCGGAGAAGGGCGCCGACCTCGTGGAGCTGCTCGACACCGGCCTGGACCCGGTGCAGGTGGTGGCCGCCGCCCCCGACTCGCTGCTGGTCGACGGGAAGCTCCCCGACCGCCCGCTGGTCGTGGCCAGCGAGATGGAGCGGCTCGCCCACACCTGGATCGAGAGCCGCGGCCTCGACGCCAACTTCGTCCGCTCCTACGGCGCCACCGAGGTCTTCCCGCCGGAGGACGCCGACGTGATCGTCGACATCATGGACACCGGGGAGACCCTCGCGGCCAACGGCCTGGTGGTCGTGGACGTGGTCATGAGCTCATCCACCCGGGTCTACGCCAGCCGCAAGGCGATGGAGGACCCGGAGAAGAAGCGGGCGATCGACGGCCTCGTCCTCAGCCTCCGCTCCGTCCTCGAGGCGAGGCACCGGGCGATGCTCGAGCTGAACGTCACCGACGACGAGTTCGAACGGGTGATCGCCATCCTGCCCGCGATGCGGGAGCCCACCGTGGCCCCTCTGCACGGCGGCGCCGGGTACGCCATCAAGGCCGCCGTCCCCCGTCAGGACCTGCCGACGCTGATCCCGCTGCTGAAGGCCCACGGCGCCACGGACATCGTGGTGTCCCGTCTCGAGCAGATCGTCCCATGAGCGGCCCCACCGTCTACCGCGCGCCAAGGTTCACGGCGCCGATCGACCTCGACCTGTCCCGGAACGAGGGCCGGCCGGCGGACCTGGGGGTTGCCGCCATGGCGGAGACGCTGCAGGCCACGGTCGCCCGCTACCCGGACACCACCCGGCTCCGGGAGATGCTCGCCTCACGCATCGGAGTGGGCACCGACCGGCTGCTGGTCACGGCCGGTGGCGACGACGCCCTCCTCCGGTGCTTCATGTCCTTCGCCGGCTCGACCGTGGTCGCATCCAACCCGACCTTCGAGATGGTGCGCCGGTACGCCGAGCAGACCGGCACCCGCCTGGTCGAGGTGGGCTGGTGGGAGGGGCCGTTCCCCCGTGACGCCTACCTGGAAGCGGCCGACGGCGGGGCGAGCGTGGCGGTGGTGGTCTCCCCCCACAACCCGCCGGGCCCGGTGGGGGCGGCCCCCGACCTCGCCGCCCTGGCGGAGCGGTTCGAGACCGTGATCCTCGACGCCGCCTACACCGAGTTCGCCGACGAAGACCTCACCCCGGTCGCCCTCGGCCTGCCCAACGTGATCACCGTCCGGACCCTCTCCAAGGCGTTCGGCCTCGCCGGGCTGCGGGTCGGCTACGCCCTCGCCGCACCGGAGGTGATCACCCGGCTCGCCGCCTACGGCAACCCCTACTCCGTCTCGGCGGTGTCCGCGGCCCTGGCGGTGCGGGCCCTGGAGGACGCCGGGGCGTCCGGGGCCTTCGTCAACAAGGTGCGCTCCGAGCGGGAGGAGCTGCGCCGGGTCCTGGAGTCCCTCGGGGTGGAGACCTGGCCGTCCCAGGGCAACTTCGTCCTGGCCCGGCCCCGCGACGCGGCCTGGCTGGCGGCCGGCGCCGCCTCTCTGGGGGTGGCGCTCCGCTGGTTCCCCGGCTCGCCCGAGCTGGGCCGGTTCGTCCGCATCGGCCTCCCCGGCTCGGTGGACGACTTCGACCGCCTGACCAGGACGCTGCGCACGGTCCTCGCCCCCGAGGCGATCCTCTTCGACCTCGACGGCGTGATCGCCGCCGACAACTACACGGAGACGGTCATCGCGACCGCCCGGGCGTTCGGCGTGGACGTCACGATCCAGGACGTCTGGCAGGCCCGGGCGAAGGGGAACGCCAACGACGACTGGGAGCTCACCCGGCGGCTGCTCGCCGCCGGCGGCGTCGACCTCCCCTACGACACCGTCCGGGAGCGGTTCGAGGAGATCTACCAGGGCACCCCGGATCGGCCGGGCCTGAAGGAGGCCGAGGGGCCGACCGTGGAACGGTCGTTCCTGGAGAAGGTCGCCGCCCGCCGGCCGATCGCGCTGGTGACCGGGCGGCCCCGATCCGACGCCCTGGAGTTCTGCGACCGCTTCGGGATCACCGACGTCTTCGGGGCGATCGTGACCAGGGAGGACGCCCCGATGAAGCCCGACCCGGCGCCCGTCACGCTCGCATTGGAGCGGCTCGGCGCGGGGACGGCGTGGATGCTCGGCGACACCGTCGACGATCTCGCCGCCGCCCGTGCGGCCGGCGTCTTGCCAATCGGGGTGATCTCGCCCCACGCGGACCCCGACCGGGCCCGTGAACAACTCTCCGCAGCCGCGGTGGTGCTCGACACCACCGCCCGACTCATCGAGGTGCTGGATGCCCAGGAAGTCTGAGATCGAGAGGGAGACGAAGGAGACCCGGATCGAGCTGTCGCTCGAGGTCGACGGGTCCGGCCGGACCGAGGTGGACACGGGGATCGGTTTCCTCGACCACATGGTCTCGTCCCTGGCCCGGCACGCCGGGTTCGACCTGCGGCTGGTGGCCCGGGGCGACACGGTCGTCGACGACCACCACACCGCGGAGGACTGCGCCATCGTCCTGGGCCGTGCCCTCGCCGAGGCACTCGGCGACCGCGCCGGGGTCCGTCGCTTCGGGTCGGCCTACGCGCCTCTCGACGAATCGCTGGTGCGGGCCGTGGTCGACCTGTCGGGACGGCCGTGGCCGGAGATCCACCTCGAGTTCGTCAGGGACACCGTCGGGCAGCTCGCCACGGAGAACATCGTCCACTTCTTCCGCAGCTTCGCCATGGAGGCGCGGATGGCCCTGCACGTCGACCTGATCCGGGGCGACAACGACCACCACAAGGCGGAGGCGGCGTTCAAGGCGGTCGCCCTCGCCCTGCGCGAGGCGGTCGCCGTCACCGGCGGCGACGTGCCGAGCACCAAGGGGGTGCTGGATTGAGCCTCGTCGTCGTGCCCACCGGCACCGCCAACCTGGCGTCGGTGCTGGCGGGGCTGCGCCGCCTCGGGGCCGACCCTGTCATCTCCCGCGACCCCGAGGACGCGGAGCGGGCCGGCCGGGTCGTCCTCCCCGGCGTGGGCACCTTCGGGGCCGCCATGGCCGCCCTCGACGGGGCCGGCATGACCGACGTGCTCCGGGACCGGGTGACGGACGGTCGTCCGACCCTGTGCGTGTGCGTCGGGATGCAGGTGCTGGCCGCGACCAGCGAGGAGAGCCCGGGCAAGGGCCTCGGGGTCGTGGACGCCGAGGTGCGGCGGTTCCGGGGCGCCGTCCGGGTCCCCCAGCTGGGCTGGAACCGGGTCGAGCCGGAGCCGGGCTGCCGGTTCGTGACCCCCGGCTGGGCGTACTTCGCCAACTCCTACCGCCTCGACGAGGTGCCCGAAGGCTGGGTCGGGGCGGGCAGCGACCACGGCGGGCCGTTCGTGGCGGCGATGGAACGCGGTGACGTGCTCGCCTGCCAGTTCCACCCCGAGCTGTCGGGGCCATGGGGCCTGGCCGTCCTGGAGAGGTGGTTGGGACGATGAGCCTTGCGATCAGGGTGATCCCCTGCCTCGACATCGACGCCGGACGCGTCGTGAAGGGCGTCCGCTTCGAGAACCTGCGCGCCGCGGGCGACCCGGTGGAGTGCGCCGCCCTCTACGAGGAGCAGGGCGCCGACGAGCTGGTCCTGCTCGACGTGTCGGCGACGCCGGAGGCCCGGGCCAGCAACCTGGAGACGGTCGCCGCGGTCCGGTCGGTCCTGTCCATCCCGCTCACGGTGGGCGGAGGCGTGCGGTCCGTGGAGGACGCCCGTCGGCTGCTCGAGGCCGGTGCGGACAAGGTGAGCGTCAACACGGCGGCCGTGTCCCGGCCGGACCTGATCACGGAGTTGAAGGAGGTCTTCGGCGCCCAGTGCACCGTCCTCGCCGTGGACGCCGCGGCACGGGACGGCGGCTGGGAGGTGGTGGTCCGCAGCGGCAAGGAGCGGACCGGGATCGATGCCGTCGCATGGTGCCGGGAGGGAGTGTCCCGCGGGGCGGGAGAGATCCTGCTCACCAGCCTCGACCGCGACGGCACGGGCATCGGCTAGGCCCGGGGCCTGCTGGAGGCCGGCCTCTTATACACATCTCCAGGCCAACGAAACCGCACAAGATACCTTATGCCTTCTT
>QGUS01000265.1 GCA_003242515.1 Actinomycetota bacterium | reverse complement strand
TCGTCTCCGGTCAGGTCCAGGACGTGGCCTGAGGCCTCACCAGTCGCCGTCAGCTGAACGATCCGGGTCCGCGCACGGGTCGCGGCTATCACACGCGAGGGGTCACCGATATCCGCCTCTTCCAGCTGCGAGACCACCTTGATCAGCGACCGGGCGAGGTGGGCTTCGTCGAGGAGCACCAACGAGTCGATGCCTGCGAGAGCCGCGTCGATCGGACGCATCGAGGCCGAAGAACCGTACCCGCGGAACAGCAAGCGGCTCGCATACATGGGCACCGTCGCGAAGATCAGAGCTGGTTGAGAGGCGTCCGGGGGCCTGACACCAAGATCGGCGCCGCCGCGCAAACGTGTCACGTGCAGAGGCCCGAAATCCTCACCAAACGCCGCCAACGACCGGAGACGCTCACCGGCCCAGGCAATGGGCTCCAGGTCCTCGACGCCTTCGGCCCGGGCTGAGTCCGGGTTCGACAGCCACGATGCCAGGCGCAGACCGTGCGCATACGCTCCATCGACCAGAAGACGCCGGTTGACGACATACCAGATGCGCGTTGGCGCGGCCCTCTCTTCGGGAGGAATCCCAGCCTGGCTGGCCAGCGCCCAGACGGCGGCATCGATTGCAGCGGTCTTCCCCAGACCGGTGGGAACACCGATGACATCAGGCCATGCCCCCTCCGCTGCCAGTGCGGCTAGCCGGCTCTGCCAGGGGAACGGGTCCACTCCCCTGACGGCACGGAAAAACCTCTCGAACGTGATCTCAGCCATCTCCGTCGGCAACCTGCGTAAACAAGCCGAGCCCGAACTGTCTCTTCTTTCCCAAGACAACAGGCCCGCTGACGGGCCGGGGGAACTCGATGGTCATGTGGGTGAAGCGCCGCCTGTCTTCGTCCTGGCTGAAGACTTCCGACGCATGCAATCGGAGACCGCCGGTGACCTCCGGTGCCTCATGGACAGCGAACCAGGAAGGAGCCGGAAACCCGGCGTGCTCACACCACTCGGCGACATCTTCCAGCCCTGGCCCTTCCCGATACCGCCGTTCCCAGACCACCGGGAACACCGAGGTGAAACGACGTGCCGGTCGCATCCAACGGATGCCCCTGACCGACCACGGAGCATCCTCAGAGGCGGGTTCCGCCGACACGCGCCCCACGCCCGGCCCCCATACTTCCCTGAGCTGCGAAAACACGGCAGCCGTTCGAGCGAGGACGTCCTTCGATGTACCGGGCGGAAGCCACAGGGCCAAGCCGAGTATCGATCCCCGTGAATGAGGCCCACCCGCATCCGGCAGCGCCATCCAGTGTGCGTGCTGAAAGCCCTTCCCTTCGAACCCATGGCCGGTGAGCTCGGCGGGAATCGGATCCGGGTACAGGCTCAGGACTGCCCGCCGGAAGGCCTGCGTGACCCAACGCACCCTCCGCCCCGGAACGGACGGACGAATGCGAAGCCAGAAGTAGGTGCCCCCGCGATCCCACACGGACACCTCAGCAGGGGCCCAATACATTGCCCTCTCGATCCGATACCAAGTGCGTCTCGGGACCTGGCCCTCGGAGAAGGCGTCATACATGGCGTCCAGAACATCGGTCAACCCGGCGAAGGGGACCGCCACCGGATGCGTCCCACTCTCGTCGGGAATCCAAGCTCGTTCCGGCGCTGCCGACGGCCGTCCTTCGCCAGCCACGGAGACGACCACCGGGGAGTCAGCCCCTCCGAGGTACCCAACACGCATCGCCCGCCGCTCCAGAGCGGCCAACGTCTCCGCAGGCAGTTCGGCGTCCGGCCAGATGTATCGCACGGTCGGGTTTCGCGGCGACCGGCGAGTCCCCTGGCGAGCGGCAGTCGCCTTGCGTGCGACATATTCCTGCACGCTCTGCCGAGCAGTCTCGTTCAAGACCACATAACGCTCACGGATGGGCGACCCCGGCACGTCGTCGGGCGGATCTGCCTCGATGATGGGTGGGGGCAGCTCCTCCAGGAAGCGCAGCTCGGATCCATCGGTCACTCTCATCCTGTCGCGGGTGCCGTCCGCCGCGACCAAGGCGGCGAACAACCGGGCGGGGCTCGGCGGCCACTCGCCCGGATCAGGCTGACCGGTGATGGCCACGTCTTCGGACGAACCGCGGAACACCCCGTGCAGGAAGGTGACGGATATCTCCAGCATCAGTCATCCGACTCCGGCCATGTCCGCCGGATCGCCTCCGCCAGGCTCCGGTTCGGGGTCAGAACGAGTGGCTCCGAAGCCCAGTAACTGCCGACCGGCAGTCCGGCGGCCTCAGCTCTCCCCACGCATTCCCTGAAGAGCTCGATCAGCTCTTCGTGGGTAGGCGGCTCAATCACCGACTCACCCTCTGCGCCTCTCCAAACCCAGTCGGAGCGGACGGGATACAGGTCGCATCCCGACCGAAGTGAGAACGGCCGTCCGAACGCCCTGGAGTGGGCCACCAGGCCGATCGCGGCGAGTAGCGCCCGCGCTGCAGCCGAACGCCCCTCGGAGCCGGCATCGATTCGCCGCAACGAGGCGAACGAGACGGTGGACTGCTGGCGGATGTCGGCGAAAGAGATCCCGGCCGGTGGCCGGTTCGTGCCCCCCACCGGCACCTGGCCATGACCGAGCTCAGACAACCGGGTCACGCTTCTCCGTCCCTCGGACTCGAACCCCCAGCCGGACAGAGGGTCTGCTTCGTCGGCGTACACCTTCTCGTCGGTTGACAGGTTCAGCGGATCGCCCTGGACACCTGTCGCCTGGACGTCTGTCGCAGCCGGTTGGAGGCCCACGGGTTCCGAAACCCAGGACCGACCAACCTTGCCCTGCGTGTTTTTTCCAC
>QGUS01000264.1 GCA_003242515.1 Actinomycetota bacterium | reverse complement strand
GTGCAAGGCAGGTTGGCATTGTGCGCGGGCGGAATGGAGTCTCCTTCGGGTCAGAGACGGCCGATTCTGTCGACCAGGAGGTCGAAGAACCGGTCGGCGTCGATGTAGTTCATGACGAGGCAGTTTGGCTCGCGGCCGGTGACGCCCCACCAGTCGACGAGGGTCATGCCCTGGGCGGGGCCGGTGCCGTGGTCGATCTCGACGGCCACGTGCTTCCCCCGGAAGATCCCCGGCTCGAGCAGGTAGGCGGTGACGCAGGCGTCGTGGACCGGGCCGCCCGGGATCCCGTACTTCTCGACGTCCCAGCGCTCGTAGAAGGAGAGCATGCCGTACACGGCGTCGCCCGCGGGAGTGCCGATCTCCTTGAACCGCTCCAGCCGCTCCGGAGTCGCGAGCGCCTTGTGGGTGACGTCGAGCGGCATCATCACCAGCGGGATCCCCGCGGTGAAGACCCGGTGGGCCGCATGCGGGTCGACGTAGATGTTGAACTCCGCTGCCGGCGTGGTGTTGCCGCCCTCGAAGAACCCGCCTCCCATGAGCACCAGCTGCTCGATGCGTTCGGCGATGCGCGGCTCGAGGGCGAGGGCGAGGCCGACGTTGGTGAGGGGTCCCAGCGTGCAGAGGGTCACGCCGTCGTGGGACATGACCAGGTCGATGATGGCCTGGACCGCATGCCCCGGCGCCGGCTCGATGGACGGTGGCGGCAGGTCGGCGCCGTCGAGGCCGGTGGGGCCGTGCACGTACTCGGCGGTCACCAGCTTCTTGACCATGGGACCCGACGCCCCGGCGTAGACGGGGACGCCGGTGCGGCCGGCGAGCTCGACGAGCCTGAGTGCGTTGTTGACCGTGTGGTGCAGAGGCACGTTGCCCGCCACCGCGGTGATGGCGAGCACCTCCAGCTCCTCGGGCGAGGCCAGCGCGGTCAGGATGGCGACGGCGTCGTCCTGGCCCGGGTCGGTGTCGATGATGATCTTCCGTGCGATGGCGCGGGAGGTTAGCCCAGCCCCTTGGGGGCCTCGTCCGGGCCGTCAGCCGCGGTACTCCCAGTGCCAGGACTCGTTGCTGATCGGGTACCAGCCGAACCGGTGGGCGTTCTGTTGCAGCCAGTGCCACTCGGGGTCGCCGGGCCCGACCAGCGAGCCGTTGGTGACGTCCACGGCCAGGCCGTTCCCGTGTTCGCTCCGGCCGGGCGGGAGCACGTTGGCCTTCTTCTCCCCGGCGAGGAACTTCTGGTAGGCGGAGGCCTGGGACTCGTAGCTGCGGTAGGTGTCGATGGCCCGCAGGTCGATGCCGTCGGCCGCGGCCGCGGCCCGCATCGCCTCCCACGCCTTCGCTGCCGGCGCGAGCAGGCGGCCGGTGCCGTGCCAGGCCCCCGAGACCTCGACCAGGAGGCCGGTGCCCTCGAGACGCCCGTTGCGCTCACGGATCCGGTTGGCCTGGAGGTACGCCTCGAGCTCCGGGGAGTACCCCTTCGAGGGGAAGGAGGTGGGCGAGAACGCCGGCTGCCAGAGGCCGAACACCGGGATCGCCCCCGACGGCCAGTAGGCGGGCGTCGCCTGGGCCGGCGTCTGCTGCGTCTCCATCTGCTTCTGGAGATGCGCCGCGAAACCCTCCGCCAGGGCGTTAGGGACGAAGCGCTCCCGGATCTCGGCGATCCGCGTCATGGCGACGGCGATGCTCTCCATCACCACGACCTGTCGGCCGGGAGATGCCGGGGATAAGCGGGATCAGGAGACGGCGCGCGCGGCGCGGGTGCCAGCCTCGAGACGGGTCCGCCAGGTGCTGTGGGCGGCCAGGTCCGCCAGGTACTGGGCGCGCATCTGGTGGCCGGGAGCGCCCTGCGGGACTTCGGGCACGCCCTGGTAGAGGTTGGCGAGGTAGGCCCGGATGGCGTTTATCGCCTCGCTGCGGATCTGGGAGGTGCGGGCGACCGTGACGCCGAGGTCGGCTGCGATGTCCGCCAGCATCTCCTCCTTGAGGTAGTAGCGCTCGATCACTTCGCGCTGGATCGGGGGGAGGTGTCGGATGGCCGTGGAGATGGTCCCCATCAGCTCGTCCTCCTCCAGGCTCTCCTCGGGGAGGTCGGCCGTGTTGGTCTCCTCGATCCGGTTGGCGAGGGCCTCGCCGTCGTCGTCCGCGGTCCACTCCAGCGAGAGGAGGGCGGCCGACTGGGCCTGGGCCCGCAGCTCACGGACCCGGTCCACGCTGCAGCCGAGCAGCCGGGCGAGGTCCTCCTCGGTGGGGACGGCGCCCTGGGCCCGCATGGTGGCCTCGGCGGTCTCCAGCTCGCGCACCTGCCAGCGGACCCGGCGGGAGGCCCAGTCACGGGAGCGGGTGGAGTCGATGATCGCCCCGCGGATCCTGATGGCCGCGTAGCGGGGGAAGGAGATGCCCATCGCGGGGTCGAAGCGGCGGGAGGCCTCGACGAGCCCGAGGACGCCGGCGCTCCAGAGCTCGCCCCGGTCCACGTGACGGGGGTAGCTGGCGGCCATCTGCTGGACCAGCTGCGACACCAGCTCGATGTGCTCCAGCACGAGCTGGTTGGCGTCCCGGTTCGGGGTGTCGTTGCCCCCCATGTCTTGCGTCGAGGCCATCGGTTGCTCCTCCACCTAGCTGCCGACTGACTGGCGACACGGTGTCATCGGCAGCGAGGGGGCGGTCTCCTGAAGGACTATTCGCGAAATAGTCCGCGGGCCCGGCGCGAAGCCTCCTTAAACGCCGCACGCGGCGGCCGACCGGATGGGGCAGCCGACACGGAAGTCGGTCAGCCGGAAGGTCCGGCGATGCGCCAAGACAAGGAGGTACGAATGCGCATCAACCAGAACATCATGGC
>QGUS01000263.1 GCA_003242515.1 Actinomycetota bacterium | reverse complement strand
GGGGCGGGCGTCGTAGGCGACCACGACCGGCTTGCCACCGGTGTCACCCAGGTAGCCGGCCAGGCCTGCGGTGGTCCGGATGACCGTGGCGCGGTTCATGCGGGCGGGGCCGGGCCCGACCTCGCCGCGGATCCCGGCGGTGCCGAAGGTGAGGGGCTCGCCGAACAGCGGTGCGAGTGCCTCGGTGTCCCCCGCCTCGATCAACGCCTCGACCGCGGCCCTCGTGTCCGGGTCGGGGTCACCGGCGGCCCACTCCCGGGCCCGGGTGATCAAGTCGCTCATCTCACGTTCTCCTGCCATCTCCAGGCGTCGACACACATGGTGGCCAGGTCGCGCGTCGCACGCCATCCCAGCTCCCGCTCGGCCTTGGACACGTCGGCCCACGACTCGGCCACGTCGCCCGGCCTGCGCCCGACGATCTCGTACGGGACGGGCTTGCCGGTGGCCTCCTCGAAGGTCTTCACGACCTCCAGGACGGTGTGGCCCCGGCCGGTGCCGAGGTTGTAGACGTGGAGGCCCGGCTCGCCGGACAGTCTCTCCAGGGCCGCGACGTGGCCCTCGGCGACGTCCTGGACGTGGACGAAGTCCCGGACGCCGGTGCCGTCCCGCGTCGGGTAGTCGCCTCCGAAGACCCGCAGCCGGGGAAGAATCCCCGCGGCGACGCGGGTCACGTACGGCATCAGGTTGTTGGGGATCCCTCGCGGGTCCTCGCCCAGGAGGCCGCTCGGGTGCGCCCCGACGGGGTTGAAGTACCTGAGCATGGTGATGCTCCACTCCGGCTCGGCCGCCTGCAGGTCGGTGAGCACCTGCTCCATCATGATCTTGGTCCAGCCGTACGGGTTGGTGGCCCTGCCGGTCGGCATCTCCTCCCGCAGCGGGAGCTCCGTGGGGTCTCCGTACACGGTCGCCGACGAGCTGAAGACGAGGTTCCTCACCCCCGCCGCCGACAGTACGGCGAGCAGGTCGATGGTCCCCCGGACGTTGTTGTCGTAGTACTCGAGGGGCTTCCGGATCGACTCATCGACCGCCTTGAGGGCGGCGAAGTGGATGCAGGCGTCGATTCCGGAGGATGCGATCCCGGCCATCGCCTCGCGGTCCCGGACGTCGACCTGGTGGAACTCAGGGGTGACCCCGGCCACCTCCGCGATCCGGGCCAGCACGGAGCGGAGCGCGTTGGAGAGGTTGTCGACGACGACCGGCTCGTGGCCGGCCTCGATGAGGGAGACGACCGTGTGACTGCCGATGTACCCGGCGCCGCCGGTTACGAGGACGCGCATCCGGGCCTGAGGTTAGGGGCGTGCCCGTTCAAGCGGCGGGAAGGGACAGCACGAACGAGGTGAGGCCGTCCTCCTGCCGGTACACCAGGTCGCCCTCCATCAGCCGGGCCAGCTTGCGGGCCACCGTGAGGCCGAGACCGACCGAGGTGGGCACGTCGGGCCCGCTCCCCCGCTGGAAGGGCTGGAAGATGCGCTCCACCTCCTCGGGAGCGATGGGCTTCCCGTTGTCCCGCACGGCGAGCTCGACCCGGTCGCCGGCGCCGCGGACGACCACGGAGATCTCCGGGCCGCCGTAGCGGACGGCGTTGCTGACCAGGTTGCGGATGATCTGGCGGGTCCGGCGCGGGTCCGCCTTGGCCATGGTCCGGCCGGTCTGGACGATGACCTCCACGTCGCGCTCCGTGACCTCGAGGACGCGCTCCGCGGCCTTGACCAGGTCGAAGGTGGCGACCTCGAACGCGATCTGGTCCGGGTCCTGGCGGTAGGCCACGAGCAGGTCCTCGAGCAGCCACGTCGCGTCCTCGGCCTGTCGGGCGATGAGCTGGGCGAGCTCGCGGCGCTCGTCGTCGCTGAAGGAGTCGTAGTTGTTCGCCAGCTCCTCGCCGAGGCCGACGACCACGGTCATCGGGCTGCGCAGCTCGTGGGAGACGGTGGCGATGAATTCGTTGCGGGACTGCTCGGCAGCGACCTTGGCGGTGATGTCGAGGATCGCCCCGTCGAAGTAGATGATGTTGCCCTGCTCGTCGCGGACGGCGCGGGCGGTGTCCTGCACCCATACGGTGCTCCCGTCGGCCCGGCGGAGCTCCATGTCGAACTCGTACACGACGCCCTCGGTCTGGATGCGGTGCAGCCAGATGGCCCGTCGCTCCGGGTCGATGTAGACGTTCTCCACGTGGGCCATGGCCCGTTCCATCTCTTCCATCGACTCGAAGCCGAGCATCTCGGCCAGGGCCGGATTGCCGGCGATCAGGCGGCCGTCCGGCGTCGATCTGTACAACGGAACGGGGATCCGTCTGAAGAAGTCCCCAAGGTCCTGCAACATATGTCCCTTTGGTCTTATCGGATTTGAACGGCGAAATCTGGAGGGGGGTTCCGCATTGGATACCTAATACGGTCCGGTCCTGACCACCTCGGGCACCGAGGTGTCCACCCTCCAGGTTCCGTCCGTCATCTCTGCGTCGGTCACGACGACCGGGCATCCGGTCCCGTAGAGCTCACGGGCGACGAGCGTGCCGATGACCAGGATCGAGTCCGGCTCCCGGAGCACGATGGCCGCCGGGCCGGAGCCGATGCGGAGCAGTTCCGCCAGCACCGACGAGCTGGAGCTGGAGCCCCTGCCGTGGGGCATGACCAGCACCCTGCCGGCCACGCTCTCCCGATACTGCGGATGAGCCGGCTCGACGATCTCGCCCGTGGCCGGGTCGACGCCTCCCCAGAACGACAGCGGCTCGGCGAGGGCGGGCAGCGGGCCCCGGGCCGTTCCCGGGACCAGCACCCGGATCATCCCGTCACCACCGCCTTGCCCCGCCCCCCGCACCAACACAATCCGGCGAGCGAGCCCA
>QGUS01000262.1 GCA_003242515.1 Actinomycetota bacterium | reverse complement strand
CCAGGAGCACGTTGACCCCAAGGTTCGCCGGCGCGTAGTAGGCGAGCTTGCCGGAGTTGGTCATCACGTCGCCTTCGATGCGGCCCATGATCGGGGTGATGTAGGTGCAGGTGTCGGTGACCACCTCGATGCCCGCCGCCTCGATCGCGGCCGCCACGCCCTCCGCCCTGGCCTGCTCGTAGGTGTCCCGGGCGGTGTTCACGAAGAACGGCACCCGGGTCCTCCTCCCGTCGACCAGGCGGGCCAGTGACCGCAGCTCGGCCAGGGAGGCGTGCGGCGTCCCCACGCTCACGGCTCCGAGGCGCCCGGTGGGCCGGCTGAGCTGGCGGCGGGCTTCGTCCAGGACCGACCGGTCGATCATCCGCACCGGCACTTCCCTTCCCCCGGTGGCAGCCTCCAGGGTGGGGGCCTCCGGCGTGACGCCGACGGCGTGGAACATGGCGACCGAGCCCGACGAGGCGGACGCCGCCCCCAGGTTCTTGAGGCGGTCCTCGTCGGCCCGGGCGGGGTCGAGCCCCACGATGACCGGGATCTCCACGCCCGCCAGCCGGCCCACTGCGTGGCCGATCAGGGCGTAGGTGACCTCGTCGTCGAGCAGGCGGTCGTCGATCTCCAGACGGACGACCAGCCCGGCGCGACGCCCATCGTCGGTGTGCAGGCCCGTGTAGGGCACACGCCCGGTGAGGGCGGCGCAGATGTCGGTGAAGTCGCCGTAGCGGTTGGTGCGGGCGCCGAGGACCGAGTTGGCGAAGACGATGGCGTTGGACTCGCCCCAGGCGATCTGGTCGCCGGGCGAGGGGCGCCAGTCGAGCTGGTACGGGGCGCAGGTCCAGGTGGGCCGGCACCCGAGCCCCACATAGGCGTCCATGAGACGCCGGGCTAGGCGGGCGGTCTCGGGGTCCCCGCGGTAGAGGTCGGGATGGATCAGGTCGAGCGAGGAGACGTTGAGGGTGGTGGGGATGACCACCTCTCCCCCGCCGGCGACGAGACGCTCGGCGAAGTCGAGCCCGGCCACCCCGTGGAACAGGCAGGCGTCGATGTGTCCCGCCACGACGTCGATGAAGTGCGGGGCCCCCTCGGCCCTGCCCACGGCGACGAGTAGCTCCATCGCCAGCCGCGCTGCCTCCCCCCGCTCTCCCGCGAGGAGGGCGCGGTCCACGGTTTCCAGTTCCATAGCCTCGGCCCCCACGAACCCGGTCGGCCGGCAGGATATTCCGGCCTCACCCGGCCACCCGGTCAATCCGCCGGGAAAGTTGTTGCCGTAGTGGCAACCACTCTCTATGCTTTCCCCCACGGCAACCACTAGGGAGGAACGCATGGACCCGCACGAAGCGCTGGCACGGGCCGAGCAGGACCGTCTCGCCACCTATCTCCCCTCCGCGGACACCAGGCCCTGGTACGGGGTGGTCTTCGGCATCCTCGCCGGGAGCGCCATCGCCGCGCAGGTGATCCAGCCCCGATGGCTCTCGATCGCGGCGATCCTCGCCGTCGCGGTCTCCACCGGGGCGCTCGCCGGCTACGCACTGCGCAAGGCCGGGGCACGCCCCTCCCTCACGCGGATGCCCCGCCCCCTGCGGAACGTCTATCTCGGCTACTACACGGTCACCGGGGTCGCCCTGGTGGCGCTGGTGGGATGGGCGTGGGCGCAGGGCGAGTTCGTCCGGGCCGGGGCGGCCCTGGCCGCGGTGGTCTCGGCGGCGGCGCTCGTCACCGACGTCGTCTACCGGCGGCGGGCCCGGGACCTGGTGGCCGATGCCTGATCTCGACCCGGTCATCCACGCCCCCAAGCGGCTGCGGATCGTCTCGATCCTCTCCGCTGCGGAGGCCGAGTTCGCCTACCTACAGGAGCGGCTGGAGGTGTCGGCGCCCGACCTCTCGAAGCAGATGAAGCAGCTGGTCGACGCCGGGTACGTGGCCGTGCGCAAGACCGGGAAGGGACCCGGGAGCGCGACCTGGTACCGGCTCACCAGGGAGGGGCACGAGGCGTACGACCGGTACCTGTCCGAGCTGCGGGCCCTGACCGGGCTCTAGTCCTCGAAGGGGATGCTCAGCTGGTCCTCCGGGCGCTCGTACCGTGCCAGCCCGTTCCACATCAGATGGTCCATGAACACCCAGGATCGCCGGTGGATCGAGGAGGGCCCGAGCGCCTGGAGGGCGGCCTTGTGCACCGGGCACGGATACCCCTTGTTCCCCTCGAAGTTGTAGGCGGGGAACTCCGGGGCCGCCTCCTTCATCATCCGGTCCCGGGTCACCTTGGCGAGGATCGACGCCGCGGCGATCGAGAGCGACTTCTGGTCCCCCTTCACGATGCGGATGGCGCCGCCGACGAAGTCCCACTTGCCGTCGAGGAGGACGCCGTCCGGCTGCAGGCCCAGCCCCTCCAGGGCGCGGGCGGCGGCGAGCCGCTGCGCCGCCGACATGCCCAGCGTGTCGCACTCCTCGGGCGTGGCGTGGCCGACGGCCCAGGAGACACACCACGACGCGACGCGGTCGAAGAGGGCCTCGCGCTCCGGCTCGGTGAGCATCTTGGAGTCGCGGATCTTGTAGACCCGGCGGTCGCGGGGCACGACGGCGGCCCCGACCGTCAACGGCCCGGCCCACGCGCCCCTGCCCACCTCGTCCAGCCCCACCACGACCTCCGCACCGGCGTCCCACAGCCTTCGCTCGAACTCCAGGCCCGGGCCCTTGCCCTTGAGGCTGGGACGCAGGCGGGGGGCGGTCGTGGTCACGGCGCCCAGGGTAGACCGGCGTCAGTTCAGCGAGGGGGCTTCGGGGGGGGGCCCGATCATGGCGAGCGGCCCCTTTGTCCGGGGCAGAACCCCCCCCCCCAAGCCCCCCGGGTCGGCGAAAACTCTGTCCGGGCGGCGG
>QGUS01000261.1 GCA_003242515.1 Actinomycetota bacterium | reverse complement strand
CCGACCCTTATGCCCGGCCCCCCCTCGGGCAACCGGCGCGAGGAGCTGTAGCGGCCCCCCCTCCCCCGGCTCCTCCCCCCCGAGCGGCTCGCCGCCCCCCCCCCGCCGTACCCGGAGGAGCGTCCGGTGATCGTCGAGGAATGGGACTCCGGGCAGGACGCCACCGGAGACGACGCCTCAGCCGCCCTGCCGGAAGGGTCGGTCCCCGTCCTGCTCGAGGCCGCGGAGCGTGCCGGGGCCCTCTGGGCGCTCACCGGCGGCGGGTTCGCCGGCATCGGGTCGAACAGCTGGGTGGTCGACGGGACCCGGACCGTCACCGGCAAGCCGATCCTGGCCAACGACCCGCACCTCTCCATCCAGATGCCGTCGATCTGGTTCATGAACGGCCTCCACTGCCCGCTGCAGAACCCGGACTGCAGCTACGAGGCGATCGGCTTCTCGTTCGCCGGCGCACCGGGAGTGATCATCGGCCACAACGGCCACCACGCCTGGGGCTTCACCACCGAGATGCTGGACACCCAGGACCTCTTCGTCGAGAAGGTGGATCCCGGCGACCCGACCCGTTACGAGGCGAACGGCGAGTGGGTGCCGTTCGAGCGACGGACCGAGACCATCCAGGTGGCGGGCGGCGAGCCGGTGACCTTCGAGGTCCTGTCCACGCGCCACGGCCCGGTGATCTCAGGCATGCTCGTCGACGCGGACGAGCTCGACGACAACCGGGTGGTCGAGACGCCCGAGCGCTACGTCGTCGCCCTCGCCTGGGAGACCCTGAAGCCTTCCACCGTGTTCGAGGCCATCCTGGGCCTGGGCGAGGCCCGGGACTACCCGTCGTTCCGGGAGGCGGTCTCCAGGTGGGACATCGCCGCCCAGAACATCGTCTACGCCGACGTCGACGGGAACATCGCCTACCACGCCACCGGCCGGATCCCGATCCGTGCCAGGGGCGATGGCACCGTCCCGGTCCCCGGCTGGACCGGCGAGTACGAGTGGGTGGGCAACGTCCCGTTCGAGGACCTGCCCAGCCTGTTCAACCCCCCGCGGGGCTGGATCGTGACGGCCAACAACCCGGTCATCCGCCCGGACGCCCTCCCCTACTTCGGCGAGAGCAGCAACCGCGGCGCCCGGGCCGCCCGGATCATCGACCTGCTCGAGACCGCGGGCCCTGTCGACGTCGACGACATGCGCCGGTTCCAGATGGACACCTTCGACATCTGGGCTGCCGAGATGGTGCCGCGGCTGCTCGAGGTGAGCACGGACGACTCCGCGGCGCTCGAGATCCAGAGGGTGCTCGGCGAGTGGGCACGCTCCAGCCAGCCGTTCAGCGCCACCGGCGACTCGGCCGGGGCCGCCGCCTGGATGGCGACCTGGCGTCACATCCTGATCCGGGCCTTCGCCGACGAGCTGGGCGAGGATCAGCTCCCCGACGGCGAGGACCGCTGGTCGCTGGCGATCCGCGGCCTGATGGACGAGCCGGACAACCCGTGGTGGGACGACATCTCCACCCCCGGAACCGAGACCCGGGACGTCATCCTCGTCCGGGCCATGGCCGACGCCTACGAGGAGCTGACCGGGCTCATGGGCAAGGACACCTCCAGGTGGGCCTGGGGGAAGATCCACGTGGCCGAGTTCCGCAACCAGTCACTGGGCGAGTCCGGCATCGGCCCGATCGAGTGGCTGTTCAACCGGTCGGCCCCGAAGCGGGTCGGCGGCTCGTCGACACTGGTCAACGCAGTCGGGTGGAACCCCGCGGTCGGCTATGAGGTCGACTGGATCCCGTCGATGCGGATGGTGATCGACCTCGCCGACTTCGGCCGCTCCACCGCGATGCACTCCACCGGGCAGTCTGGCCATGCCTTCCACCCGCACTACGACGACATGATCGAGGCGTGGACCGACGGCCGTGCGATGGAGCTGCTCTGGGACCCGAGCGACATCGAGAGGGCCGCCAGGGAGACCCTGACCCTGCGCCCCTAGGCGAGGAAGGAGTCGAGCTCCGACAGGATCAGGTCGGGGTGGGTCCACACCACCTCGTGGTGGGCCCCCTCGACCTGGACCGTCTTCGCCCCGGGGATCCGCGACGCCAGCTCCAGCTGCCACTCGGCGGGCACGAGCATGTCCCGGGTCGGCACTACCACCAGTGTCGGAAGGTCGAGACGACCGACCCAGTCGAGGGAGTCGAACCGGACGGTGGCCATGGTCGCCTCGTAGCCGGCGTCCGGGTTGCGACGGTGGGTCTCCTGCCACAGCCACCGGGCGTGCCGTGGCTCGACGGCGCCGACGCGCAGCAGGTACCCGGTGCGGACCTCCGGCGTGCCCAGCCCCGTGAGGCGCTCCCACGCCCTCGTGAGCAGGGCGCCCACCGACAGCAGCCGGCGCCGCCGGTGCGGGAACGCGGCGAAGGTGGCGATCAGGACCAGCCTGCGCACCAGGCCGGGGTGGCGGGCCGCCAGCGCCTGGGCGATGGCGCCGCCCATGGAGTAGCCGACCACGTCGGCCGACCCGACGCCGAGACGGTCGAGGATGGCGGCGATCTCGTCGGCTACGTCCTCCACCTCGTACCGGTCCGTGGCGAGGGGTGACAGGCCGTGGCTGCGATGGTCGACGAGGATGACCCGCCGCCTCTCCGAGAGCCGCGGGCCGACCCGGTACCACTCTCCGAGCGACGAGCCGCCGAGCCCGTGGATCAGCACGACGGGCGGGGCGTCGGCGGGCCCGGCCTCGCGCACCAGGAACTCCTGGTCGCCGACGAAGACGGTACGGCCCTCCAGCCGCCACGGGTGTTCCTGCGGCGGGCGGGAACGGGGGCGGGAGGGCGGGCCAAGCCCCCACCCCCGGGGGGGGGGGCGGAGCCCCCCGGCCCCCCTCCTCCCAGCCGCCCCCCCCCGGGGGAGAACCACCCCC
>QGUS01000260.1 GCA_003242515.1 Actinomycetota bacterium | reverse complement strand
TGTCGAATGCGGAGAGCAGGCGGCCGGCGGTCGCCTCCATGGATACCAGGGTCGCGGTGGAGGGCGTGTCGCCTTCCGACACCTGGCGCCACAGGCGCTCCAGGGCGGCACCGGCCTGGGCGATGGTGTCGAGGCCCAGCAGGCCCGCGGAGCCCTTGATCGTGTGGGCGTCGCGCACCAGGTCGGCGACCTCGTCGAGTGACAGCTCGCCGGCAACCAGGGCACGCGCGCCGGCGACGAGGCGCCGCGAGCGCTCCTCGAGCTCCTCGCGGAAGATGCGCGTCAACTCGGGCGTGTCGAAATCCAAGGTGTCTTCTCCCCCGGGAAACATCGGCAGATCGGCGTTCCGGCTGTACCCCGCGGAACGCGGTTTTCGGCCGCCGATCTGGGTCCCGGGGCCCAGGCGAAGCCTACGGCGATGAGCTCGGGATCCCTCAGGGGTGTGCGGAGATGTGCCCGAGGAGAAGGGCGTTGAAGCGCTCCGGCTGCTCCATGTTGATCATGTGGGCGGTGGGCAGCTCTTCGAGCCGGGCGCCGGGGACGCTGGCGGCGAGGTGGCGCATCGAGGCGACGGTGCCCACGTCGTCGAGGGTGCCCAGCAGCACCAGGAGCGGGACCCGGATCTCGTGGAGGCGATCCGCCGCCGGCGGGTCGAGGGGGACCGGCCAGCCCGTCTCCTTCTCGGCCCGGTAGTTGGAGAGCAGCCACGACCGGACCGCCCGGCGCACCTCCGGGACCCGGTCGCGGGGCTGGCCCGGGCCGTCCGCCCAGTACCTGGACTCCAGATCGGCGAGCCGCTCCCACTCCCTGGCCTCGTAGAGCTCGTCGCCGCGCTCCCAGAACTCCTTGGGGCCCTGCACGGGGGGCTGGTAGCCGCTGATGCCCCCGGCGGCGATGGTGAGGGTGATCACCCGCTCGGGCCGCTCGATGGTGAAGTCGAGGGCGATGGAGCCGCCACGCGAGGCGCCGACCAGATGGACCCGCTCCTCCCCGAGGTGGTCGAGGAGGGCGGCGAGGTCGTCACGGTTGGAGAACTCGACGGACTCCGACCCGGTGTGACCGAACCCGCGGGTGTCGTACCGGATCACCCGGCAGGAGTCGCGCAGCGCTGCCACCTGGTGGTCCCACATGCGGAGGTCGGCGACCCCGGCGTGGATCATCACCACCGGCGGCCCGGATCCCTCCACCTCGTAGTAGATGCGTGCGCCTGGTACCTGGAGGAATCCGGCCTGCCCCATGGCCTACTCCCACTCGATCGTCGCTGGCGGTTTGGACGATATGTCGTAGGCGACGCGGTTGATGCCCGGGACCTCGTTGATTATTCGCGAGGACATCCGCTCGAGCAGGTCGTACGGCAGCCGGGCCCAGTCGGCGGTCATGGCGTCCTCGGAGGTCACCGCCCTGATCACCAGCGGGTAGGCGTAGGTCCTCCCGTCGCCCTGCACGCCGACGGTCTTCACCGCGGGCAGGACGCCGAACGCCTGCCAGATCTCCCGGTACAGGCCGGCCCGCCGGATCTCCTCGGTGATGATGGCGTCGGCGGCGCGCAGGATCTCGAGGCGCTCCCGGGTCACCTCGCCGATGATCCGCACGGCGAGGCCGGGACCGGGGAAAGGCTGCCGCCATACGATCTCCTCCGGCAGGCCCAACTCCTCGCCGATGGCCCGCACCTCGTCCTTGAACAGGTCGCGCAGCGGCTCCACGAGCTCGAAGTCCATGTCATCGGGCAGGCCGCCCACGTTGTGGTGCGTCTTGATGGTGGCGGCGGTGGCGGAGCCCGACTCGATCACGTCCGGGTACAGCGTCCCCTGGACGAGGAACCGGGCGTCGCCGACGCCGCGGGCCGCCTCCTCGAACACCCTGATGAACGTCTCGCCGATGATCTTCCGCTTCCGCTCCGGGTCGGTGACCCCGGCGAGTTGCTCCAGGAAGCGGTCGGCCGCCTTCACGTGGATGAGGTCGACGTCGAAGTGCGACCGGAAGGTCTCCTCCACCTGCTCGGGCTCGCCGGAGCGGAGGAGGCCGTGGTCCACGAAGATGCAGGTGAGCTGGTCGCCCACCGCCCGGGCCACCAGAGCGGCGGCCACGGCCGAGTCGACGCCGCCGGAGAGGCCGCAGATCACTCGGGCATCGCCCACCTGGCGGCGGATCGCCTCGACCTGGGACTCGATGATGTTCAACGAGGTCCAGGTCGGGGCCAGGCCGCAGACCTCGTATAGGAACTGCTTGAGCATCTCGGCCCCGCGGGGCGTGTGCGCCACCTCGGGGTGGAACTGCACGCCGTAGATCCCCCGCTGGGGGTCCTCCATGGCGCAGACCCGGGATCCTGGGCTGCTCCCCACCACCCGGAAGCCGAGCGGAGGCTCCACGACCTGGTCGCCGTGCGACATCCACACCTGCTGGGTGGCCGGCAGCCCCTTCATGAGCACCGAGTCGCCGGTGACCTCGAAGGTGGCCTTGCCGTACTCCCGCTCCCCCGTCCGGTCCACCCGCCCGCCGAGCAGGTCGGCGATCACCTGGTGGCCGTAGCAGATGCCCAGGACGGGCACGCCGAGTTCGAAGATCCCGGGGTCGGGCCGGTAGGCGTCCTCGGCGTAGACCGAGGCAGGTCCGCCAGAGAGGATGATCCCGGCCGGCTGCCGGGCCCGCAGCTCGTCGGCGGTGACGTCCCAGCGGACGATCTCCGACCGGACATGGGCCTCGCGCACGCGGCGGGCGATCAGCTGCGCGTATTGCGCCCCGAAGTCGACGACGAAGACGGTCGGCTCGGCGCTCACCCCATCCCGACCTTCTGGGACCGCTGCAGGGCCTTGCCCTCGGTCTGCAGCGCCGGAGCGATCATCACCTCGGCCTTCTGGAACTCCTTGACGTCGGAGTAGCCGGTGGTGGCCATCGACACGCGGAGCGCCCCGAAC
>QGUS01000259.1 GCA_003242515.1 Actinomycetota bacterium | reverse complement strand
CGGCGAGACCGCCCGGAGGATCGGCCCGTACCCGAGCGGCCGCGGCCTGCTGGGAACGGTGATCCGGGAGAACCGGGTGATCCTGGTCGACGACATCGCCTCCCACCCCGACTCGTACGGCTTCCCGCCCCACCACCCGCCGATGAAGACCTTCCTCGGGGTCCCCGTCTCCGTGGGAGACCAGGCCTTCGGCAACCTCTACCTCACCGACAAGCCCGGAGGGTTCGACGAGGAGGACGTCGCCTGGGTGGTGGCGCTCAGCCGGATCGCCGGCGCCGCCGTGCACACCTCCCGTCTCCAGAACCGGCTCCGGACCATGGCCGTGATCGAGGAGCGGAACCGCATCGCCCGGGACCTCCACGACTCCGTGATCCAGGACCTGTTCGCCGTCGGCCTCGGCCTCCAGGGCCTGTCGGCCCGTCTGGCCAAGACCCCCGAGGCGGAGACGCTGGACGAGGCGGTGGACCGTCTCGACGACATCGTCAACGCCCTACGCGCCCACGTCTACGAGCTCCGGCGCCCCACCGAGGGCCTGCCGCTCAGCGACCGGCTCCAGGAGCTGGTGTCGCGGATGAGTGCCGTCTACCCCACCCGCATCCGGCTCACCTTCGGCGGCATGGACCGCCGTCCCAGCCAGGAGGACGACACCGTCCTGCTCATCGCCACCGAGGCGATCTCCAACGCCCTCCGGCACTCGAACGCGGACAACGTCTGGGTGGAGCTGGACCTCTCCGACGACACCATCCGGCTCGAGGTGGGCGACGACGGCCAGGGCTTCGACCCGTCGAGCCCCGCCGAGGGCATGGGCCTGGCCAACCTGCGTTCCCGGACCGCGGAGGCGGGCGGGACGGTGACGGTGGACTCGGCCCCCGGCGCGGGCACCCGGGTGACGGTGGAGCTGCCTAGGCGGCGGCTCTGATCGCGGCGACGAGCCGGTCCACCCAGTTGCGGACCGTGGCCTCGGCGATCCTGCCCATCACTGCTCGGTCGAGGGCGCGCCCGACCGCACCGAGTGGAGGGTCATAGGTGCCGCTGAAGGTGATGATCGTGTCCTGCTTCCCGTTCTGGGAGAGGATGAGATCGGCGTTCATCTCGGGGAACAGGCTCTCAGCTCCCACGGCGACCCAGTGGACGGGGAAGACGATGCCCCGCGCCTGCAACTGGGGCGCGCCGATCTCGAGGGTCACCGACTTGGCAACCACGCTCGACGGGCCGACCCTGGAGCGCAGCTCCTCGCCCTCCCGGTAGGCGAGCTCGCCGAGCTCGCCGAGCTCGCTGCTCAACCGGGTGAGGACCTTCTCCACGGTCCCCAGCCCCAAAGGGACGCTGGTCGTGTATTGGACGAACACCTATGACCACCCCGCGACGCGGACGGGGCCGGCGGAGGATCCTAGAGGCGATCCTGCCGGCGAGCGCGCGCCCCGGCGACCCCGGTCGGGGAGGTTGCAGGGCCGCCGGTGGGCGCACTCACTCATCCGGGAGATGATGGTGGGGCGTGCGGTTCCGACGGAGGGCCGAAAGTCCCTTCCTCGTCCCCGCGAAATCTGTCACAGCCGTTTCGTAGCTTGCAGGCCATGACGACCTGCGAGCACCGACCCGTCAGAGTGGGCCGCATCGACGTGGCGGCATGCGCCGACTGTGGCGTGGTGGAATGGGGTTCGGCCTTCGGCCCCGTCGACCCCGCCGAGGCACTCACGGTCCTGTTCGGGAACTTCGAGCTCATCGGCCGTCTCGAGGCGCTGGGTGCGCCGGCGCCGGTGGTGCTCGCGTACCGGGCGCCCGGCTTCCGCAAACGGGCCAACCTCGACGCCTTCCCCCGCCGGACCTGGCTCCGGGCCACCCCGGACCTCTGGATGTCCCACGACGGCGAGACGCTGCTGCTGGCCCCGACCCGGGAGATCGTCTTCGAGAACCTGACCCGGCGCCGGGCCTAGTCGTCGACCAGGCCGAACTGGGTCTCGTACAGCTCGGCGAAGAGTCCGCCGGCGGCGATCAGGCCGTCGTGGTCGCCGGCCTCGACGATGCGACCCTCGTCGAGCACGAGGATCTGGTCGGCCTTGCGCACGGTGGAGAGCCGGTGGGCGATCACGATCGCCGTGCGCCCCTCCATCAGCTTCTCCAGCGCCTCCTGGATCAACGCCTCGGATCGCGAGTCGAGATGGGAGGTCGCCTCGTCGAGGATCAGGATGGCCGGGTCCTCGAGCAGCACCCGGGCGATGGTGATCCGCTGCTTCTCGCCGCCGGACAGCCGGTACCCCCGCTCCCCCACGACGGTGTCGTAGCCGTCGGGCAGCCGCTCGATCACGTCGTGGATGTTCGCCGCCGCAGCCGCGGCGACCATCTCCTCGAAGGTGGCGTCCGGCCGGCCGTACCGCAGGTTGGCGGCGATGGTGTCGTGGAACAGGTAGGCCTCCTGGGTGACCACCCCCACCGTCCGTGACAGCTCCCTCGGGTCGATGTCCCTGACGTCCACCCCGTCGATGAGGACCGCTCCCTCGGTGACGTCGTAGAGCCTGGGGATGAGATAGGAGATGGTGGTCTTCCCGGCGCCGGAGGGGCCGACCAGGGCCGTGAGGGTCCCGGGCTCGGCGACGAAGCTCACCTCACGCAAGGCCCACTCCCGGGTGGAGGCCTGGACGGAACCGGATCCGTCGTCGGCGTCCCGCCAACGCTGGACCGCCGCCAGACCGTCCTGCCCGTCGCCCTGGTATCGGAACGAGACGTCGCGGAACTCGACCCGGCCCTTGACCGGGATGATGCTCACCGGACGCTCCGGGGCGGGAACGTCGACCGCCAGGTCGAGCACCTCGAACACCCGCTCGAAGGACACGAGCGAGGTCGCCAGCTCGGCGCGGGCGTTGGTGAGGGCGGTGAGTGGCCCGTAGAACTGGGACAGCAGCGGCGGGGACCTCACGGT
>QGUS01000029.1 GCA_003242515.1 Actinomycetota bacterium | reverse complement strand
GAGCAGGGCCTCTGCGACCTGCTGGGCGAGGAGCCCGGCTGTGCCACGCTGACCCGCGAGGAGTTCTACGCCGGCTGAACGGGCCCGATTGGCTCGCCTTGGAGCGGGGCTAGTCGAGCGGGGCCGTCTCGCCCTGCCAGCCGTCTCCCTCCATCCGGGCGACCAGGAGGGTCGGCTCGGTGGCGGTCGCCCGGGTCAGCACCTCGCCGCCGGGCGCCCAGATGGCGCTCCGGCCCACCGACCGCAGGCGCCCGTCGGTCTCGCCCTGGTTGGCCATCACGCAGAGCAGTCCGAGCTCGCGGGCGTACCGGGGATAGCGGGGAGTGTCCGTGGCGTACCACTCCTCGGTGAGGAACACTCCCGCCGCATAGACCGACGCCCCGGCGCGGGCGTATCCCCCGGGGTGGTCGGGCCGGGAGGTGTCGGCACAGATCGCCAGGCCGACGCCGACACCGCCCACGGACAGCAGCATCGGCTCGGTGCCCGGTGCGAAGTGGTCGGGCTCGGTCCACCCCAGGTGCATCTTCCGGTAGGTGCGGACGTCCTCACCGATCACGATCGCCCCGAGCGCCGGCCGGCCGGGGCCGTCACGGATCGGAGCGCCCACCACCGCCCGGAGGCCCAGGTCCCGCACCAGCCCGCACAGGCCCTCCAGCCGCGGGTCGTCGGGGGTGATGGCAAGGTCCTCCGCCAGATCGGGGTCGTATCCGGTCAGCGACAGTTCCGGGAACACCACCAGGGAGGTGCCAAGACGGGCCGCGGCCTCGACGGCCGCGGCGTGGGTGGAGAGGTTGGCCTCGAGGTCTCCGGCTCTCACCGGGACCTGGGCGGCGGCGACTCCGAGCGGTGCCATCGTCGCCACCGAACCCTCAGGACTCGTCCTGCTCCCAGCGGGTCAGGCCCTCGTCGATGACATCGATCGCCCAGTCCAGTTCCTCGGTCGTGGTGACCAGGGCGGGGATGAAGCGGATGATGTTCTTGTCGGGTCCGCAGGGGATGAACATCAGCTGGTTCTCCATGGCGTGCCTCTGCACCGCCTCCAGGGCCCTGGAGTCCGGGGTGCGGGTGTCGCGGTCGGCGACCAGCTCGATGCCGATCATCAGACCCAGACCGCGCACGTCGCCGATGGTCGGGTGCTTGGCCTTGAGGTCGTCGAGACGGTCGAAGGCCCGCTTGGACAGGTCACGGGCGTGCGGGAGCAGCTCGCCCATGGTGTCCATCACGGCTGCGGCGGCCGCGGTGGCCACCGGGTTGCCGCCGAAGGTCGTGCCGTGGGCACCGACCGGCCAGTTGTCGATCATCTCCCGGGGACCGCCGTAGGCGGAGAGCGGGAGGCCGTTGGCGATGGCCTTGCCCATCGACATGATGTCCGGCTTGGCCTCGTAGTGGTCCGCGGCGAACCACTCGGCGGTGCGGCCGAAGCCCGTCTGCACCTCGTCGAAGATGACCAGGATGCCGTGCTCGTCGGCCATCTCGCGGATGGCGTTCATGAACCGCTGCGGGGCCGGGTAGTAGCCACCCTCGCCCTGAACGGGCTCGATGAGGAAGCAGGCCACGTTCTTCGGCGTGACCACGTGCTTGAACATGAGCCGGATCTCGTCGAGGCAGTGGTCGATGGCCTCGTCCTCCGTCATGCCCCAGCGATAGGGGTGCGGGAACGGGGCGACGAACACCGACGGCAGGAGCGGGTGGTACCCGTCCCGGTACTTGGCGTTGGAAGTCGTGTAGGCGACCGAGCCCATGGTGCGGCCGTGGAACGAGCCGCGGAAGACGATCACGCCCTGGCGGCCCGTGGAGTACTTGGCGAGCTTGACGGCGGCCTCGACGGCCTCGGCTCCGGAGTTGGCGAAGGCGAACTTCTCGAGCCTCGGCGGGGTGATGGCGCGCAGCTTCTCCGCCGCATCGACGATGGAGTCGTAACGCCAGGTGGCCCCGGAGTGGATGAAACGCTCGAGCTGTGACTTGGCGACCTCGACGACGGCGGGATGGTTGTGACCGAGGTTGGTGACACCGATGCCGCATGCGAAGTCCGCGAAGCGTCGCCCTTCGACGTCCGTCACCCAGATCCCCTCGGCGCTTACCGCGTGCACCGTCGTGTCGAATGCGATGACGGGGGCGATGACGTCGTCGTGACGCTTGATCAGGTCGGACATGCGCCCCACTCTATCCGCCCCGCGGGGTCAGGCTCCGGGGTACCTTCCCGACCCATGACCACCATTCGGTCGACCCGCGTCCTCGTCGACGGCGAGCTGCGTCCCGCCACCCTCCGGATGGAGGAGGGGATCGTGGTGGAGATCGGGGACGGGACGGCCGACCACGACTTCGGCGACCTGGTGGTCTTCCCCGGGCTGGTCGACTCCCATGTCCATGTCAACGAGCCCGGTCGCACCGAATGGGAGGGCTTCGCCACCGCCACCAGGGCCGCGATCGCCGGTGGCACCACCACGATCGTCGACATGCCCCTCAACTCCATCCCGCCGACCACGGACGTGGCGGCGCTGGAGGTCAAGCGGCAGGCGGCCAGCGGTGCGATCTCCTGCGACGTCGCGTTCTGGGGCGGGTTCACCGGGGACACGGGGCCCCTTGCCGGCCTGGCCGCGGAGGGGGTGTCGGGCTTCAAGGTCTTCCTGTGCGAGTCGGGTGTGGACGAGTACCCGATGGTCGGGCCCGACCTCCTCGGCCGGGCCATGGCCGTGACCGGCCCGCTCGGCCTGCCGCTGCTCGTCCACGCCGAGGATCCCGACCACCTCCGCCCGGTCGGAGGCGACCCCGCCGTCTACGCCAACTACCTCGCCTCACGGCCCGTGGAGGCGGAGGTGGAGGCGGTCGCATCCGTCGCCGCGATGGCCTCCGCCACGGGAGCGCCCGCCCAGATCCTCCACGTGTCGTCGGGGGACGCGGCCGCGGTGATCGGAGGCGGACCCGACGCGCTCACCGGGGAGACCTGTCCCCACTACCTCACCTTCTGCGCCGAGGAGATCCCCGACGGCGCCACCCGGTTCAAGTGCGCCCCGCCGATCAGGGAGCGGAGCCAGCGGGAGGCACTCTGGGACGCCCTGCGGGAGGGCCTGCTCCAGATGGTGGTCTCCGACCACTCGCCGTCGCCGGGAGAGATGAAGACCGGCGACTTCGCCTCCTCGTGGGGCGGGATCTCGTCGGTGCAGCTGCGGCTGCCCGCGGTCTGGACCGGTGCGGCCGAGCGGGGCGTCCCGGTGGAGCGCCTGGCCGACTGGCTGGCCGCCGCCCCGGCCCGTCTGGCCGGGGTGGACGACCGCAAGGGATCGATCCGGGTCGGGGCCGACGCCGACCTCGTGGTCTGGGACCCCGACGCCGCCTTCGCGGTGGACTCGACGGCGCTCCACCACCGGCACCCCGTGTGCCCGTACGAGGGGATGACCCTGCGGGGCGTGGTCGTCGCCACGCTCCTCGCCGGCGTGCCGGTGTATTCGGACGGCAGCGTCACCCCGGGTCGTGGCAGGATGCTGACCCGATGATGGACCTTCTCTCCGAGGGCGTCGGCGGCCGGGTGGTCACCTGCAACGACGAGTTCTTCGCCGAGGCGTCGAACCTCATGAAGGAGGGCCCGCCACTCTGGGACCCCGACCGCTACACCGACCGGGGCAAGTGGATGGACGGCTGGGAGACCAGGCGCCGCCGCGAGCCGGGACACGACTGGTGCATCCTCGCCCTGGGCATCCCCGGCGTGGTGCGGAGGGTGACGATCGACACCTCCCACTTCACCGGCAACTACCCGGAGTCGTTCTCGCTGGAGGGATCGGACACCGCCGACGACCACCTCGACGAGGCGGTCTGGTTCGAGATCGTCCCGCAGACCCCCCTCCAGGGGGACGCGGTGGCCACGTTCGAGATCTCGTCCACCCATCGGGCCACCCACCTGCGGCTCAACATCTACCCGGACGGCGGGGTCGCCCGGTTGCGCGTCGAGGGCGACCCGCTGCCGCCGCTCCCCCGGGTCTGCCCCGACGGCGTCGTGGACCTGGCCTCGGCGATCCTCGGCGGCGAGGCGGTCGACGCCTCCAACGCCCACTACTCCCACCCGTCCAACATGCTGAAGCCCATCGACTCCCGGGGCATGTGGGACGGCTGGGAGACCAGGCGCCGCCGCGGCCCCGGCAACGACTGGGCCGTCGTCCGGCTGGGCCTGTCCGGCGTCGTCGAGTCGGTGGTCGTCGACACCAGCCACTTCAAGGGGAACGCGCCCGGATGGGTCTCGCTCTCCTTCTCCGACGACGGCGAGTCCTGGGAGACCCCTGTGGACCGCGTCCCCGTCGCTGCACACCACCGCAACGAGATCATCCTCCCGCGCCCGGTCCACGCCTCGTTCGTGAGGCTGGACATCCACCCCGACGGCGGCGTCGCACGTCTCCGGGTGATGGGCCGCGCCGATCGGGAGGCGGCGGGCCGGCTCCGCATGGCCTATGTCGACTCGCTGCCGCCCGACTCCGCGGAGCGGTTCTTCCGCACCGCCTGCGGGTCGCGGCGCTGGGTGGACGCCATGGTCGCCGGCCGGCCCTACCGGACGGTCGAGGGACTCTTCGCGGCTGCCGACCGCGCCTTCGAACACCTCTCGGAGGCCGACTGGCTGGAGGCGTTCGCCTCCCATCCGCGGATCGGGGAGCGCGGCGACGCCGTCTCCCAAAAGGAGCAGGCCGGCGCCGCGTCGGCATCCCGGGAGGTGATCAACCGGCTCGCCGAGGTGAACCGTGCCTACGAGGAGCGGTTCGGCTTCATCTACATCGTCTTCGCCTCGGGCAGGTCGGCGGAGGAGATGCTCGAGATCGCCGAGCGGCGACTCGCCAACACCCGCGAGGAGGAGATCGACGAGGCCGCCCGCGAGCAGCGGAAGATCACGATGAAGAGGTTGCGACGGATGACCTGTCAGGAGGCCGGATGAGCACGGTGAGCACCCACGTCCTCGACCTGGAGAAGGGCCGACCCGCCGTCGGCATGGTGGTCCGGCTCTCGATCTGGGCCGAGGACGGATGGCACACGGTGGCCGAGTCGGTGACCGACAACAACGGCCGGGTCACCTCGTTCCCCGAGGTCCCGCCGGGCCGGTACCGCATGGCGTTCGAGACCGGCGAGTACGGGAACGGCTTCTACCCGTACGTGCCGGTGCCGTTCGTGATAACGGAGCCCGACGGCCACTACCACGTCCCGCTCCTGCTCAGCCCGTACGGGTACAGCACCTACAGGGGGAGTTGACATGCCACTCGGAGCCCACAGCTGGGGCAAGTCCCGTGTCCGGGTCTCCAGGATCCTCCGGGGCGACCCCGCGGACGAGATCCTCGACCTGAACGTCGACATCCAGCTCACCGCCACCGACGTCGACGTGGCGCACACCGAAGGCGACAACCGGGGCGTCTACGCCACCGACACCATGAGGAACACCGTCTACGCCCTGGCGCACGAGCACCTCGGCCCCGACCTGGAGGGGTTCGCCGGGACGCTGTGCGACCACTTCCTCTCGGTCCGCGAGGAGATCGTCGGGTCGGACGTGACCATCACCGCCAACCGCTGGGACCGCCGCACCGACAGGGGATTCGTCGGCGGGTCGTCGGAGAAGCGGATCGCCCGGGTCGTCAAAGGGGAGGACACCTCGCTCTCGGCCGGGATCGAGGGTCTGGTGGTGCTCAAGACGGGCGGCTCGGCCTTCGAGGGCTTCCCCCGCGACCGCTTCACCACGCTGCCCGAGGCCGCCGACCGGATCCTGGCCACCTCGGTGACCGCGCACTGGGACTACGCGACGAAGCCGGAGGACACGACGGCCACCTGGGAGCGGGTCCGGGAGACGATGCTCGGCTCGTTCTTCGGCGAGTGGTCGGCGTCGGTCCAGCACCAGGGCTACCTGATGGGCGAGGCGGTCCTCGCCGCCGTGCCCGAGGTGTCACGGATCACCTTCCGGCTCCCCAACCAGCACCACCTGCCGTTCGACGTCACCCGCTTCGGGGTGGAGGACACCGGGACGGTCTTCTACCCGGTGCCGGAGCCGTTCGGCGACATCCGCCTCACGGTCGGGCGCTGATCACCCAGCGCAATGGCCGCCAGCGTCGTCCGACGCACCGACATGTCCGGCCTCCGGGGCTCGGCTGGCGCCCGAGCCTACGCCGGGAACGAGGTCCGTGCGGACGGTCAGCGGCCCTTGCGGCCCTCGAGGATCCTGAGGAACGAGCGGGTCTCCAGTTCCCCGACCGTGAGGCCGGTGCGGCGGGTGGCCTCCTCCGCGGTGATGGCGCCGCAGTTGATCGCTCGCAGGAAGTAGTTGAGGAGCCCCTGGCCCGTCGCCGCGTCGTCGAAGACGTCTCCCACCAGGGTCGCCTTGGCCGCCTGCTCCACGAAGTTGGACAGCCGCGCCCCCGCCTGGTCCAGGCCCTCGAGGAAGAAGGCGAACACGGCTGCGTAGCGGCTGGGGAGCTGGGCCGGGTGCAGGTCCCACCCCTGGTAGTAGCCGTGGATCAGGGAGTGCCGGACGTGGCCGTAGTGGAGCCAGAGCGCGTGGTGCACCGACTCCCGGTTCTCCCGCTCCTGCTCCGCGGTGAGGTCGTCGCCCTTGTGGATCGGGACCGGCATCACGTTGGTGGCCCCGTCGGAGATCCACACCCCCGTTCCGGCCAGGCTCACCTGGAGGTTGTGTTTGGCGAAGTCGCACGCCTGGTGGTCCATCGCCTGGTAGGCGGCGGTGACGTTCATCGATGCCGTGTAGTCGTAGGTGCCGAAGTGGGCGCCGGTCACGCGTCCGCCGGCGGCCTCCACGAACTTCCGTACCCCGGACGAGCCGTCCCGGTCGATCACCGTCTGGGGCGTCTCCACCATCAGCTCGAGGGGGATCGTGCCGATTCCGAGGGCCTGCTCCAGCTCGGTCATGGCCTCGGCGAACACGGCCACCTGCTCGACGTGCTGGATCTTGGGGAGCGTGACCCGGAAGCCGTCCGGCATCCGGCCCGCCTCCCCGACCAGCGTGGTGACGAAGAGGTCGAGGGTGCGCAGGGCGCGCCGGTGAAGTTCGCCCGAGAGCGACTTGACCCTGATCCCGATGAACGGCGGCAGCGTCCCCGCGGACATGCCGCGGGCCACCTCCCGCGCCGTCTTGCTGGCGGCCTCGTCCTCCTCCTCGTCGGGTCGGTTCCCGTACCCGTCCTCGAAGTCGATGCGGAAGTCCTCGACCGGCTCCCGCTCCAGCTTTGCGATCACCTTCGGGTGGACCATCTCCGCCAGGCCCGGGTCCATGTCGACCGCCTCGGCCAGGTCGTCCGGGGTGGGGAGCCACCGCTCCACGGCCTTCAGGGCGAGGTCCCCGAGCCGGCGGGTCGTGTCGTGGGCGAAGAGCTGGGCCCCTCCGTAGACGGTGTGCACCGGCTGCCGGTCCGGCCGCTCGCCGGGATACGCGGCCGCGACCTCCTCCGCGACCCGGCTCAGCCGGGCGCTCCAGTCCGCCAGGGAACGCTCGCTCAGGGTCATGCCCGCGACTCTAGGTGGAGGTAGCGTTCGCGTCCGTGACCTCGCTGCTCCTCCGCAACGCCGTTGTCGTGGTGACGATGGACGGCAGGGAGATCCCCGACGGTGGCGTGTACGCCGAGGACGGCTGGATCGTCGCCGTCGGCCCCACCGCGGAGCTCCCCGCCACCGCCGACGAGGTGGTCGACCTGACGGGCCACGTCGTGCTTCCGGGCCTGGTCAACACCCACCACCACCTCTATCAGACCCTCACCCGCGTCCATCCGCACGGGCAGGACCGGAGCCTGTTCGGCTGGCTGCGCGCGCTCTATCCCGTCTGGGCCCGGATGACACCCGACCACGTCCGGGTCTCCACCCGTCTCGGCCTGGTCGAGCTGGCGCTGTCCGGCGCCACCACCGTCTTCGACCACCACTACCTGTGGCCGAACGGCTCGTCGATCGCCGACCAGTTCGCCGGAGCCGAGGGGCTCGGCATCAGATTCGAGGCGTCCCGCGGGTCGATGAGCCTCGGCGAGTCGAAGGGAGGACTGCCACCCGACTCCGTCGTGGAGGACGAGGACCACATCCTCGAGGACTCCCGCGCGGCGGTGGAGCGGTTCCACGACCCGTCGCCGGGTGCGATGCGCCGGGTGGTGATCGCCCCCTGCTCGCCCTTCTCCGTCACCGAGGGGCTCATGGTCCGGGCGGCCGAGCTGGCCCGCAGCCTGGGTGTCCGGCTCCACACCCACCTCGCCGAGACGCACGACGAGGAGGCGTTCTGCCTGGAGCGGTTCGGCCGCCGCCCGGTGGCGCAGTTGGAGCACCTCGGCTGGGTCGGGGAGGACGTCTGGTACGCCCACGCCGTCCACGTCGCCGACGACGAGGTGGCCCGAATGGGGGTCTCCGGCACCGGTGTGGCCCACTGCCCTACCTCCAACATGCGGCTCGCCTCCGGCATCGCACCGGTCCGCCGCTACCTGGAGGCCGGGGTGCCCGTGGGCCTGGGGGTCGACGGCTCCGCCTCCAACGATTCCTCCCACCTGCTGGCCGAGGCCCGCCAGGCCCTCCTGCTCAACCGCCTCGCCGTGTCACCGGGCATCGGGGAAGGGCCGCAGATGACCGCCCGCCAGGCGCTGGAGCTCGCCACGGTCGGCGGGGCGAAGGTGCTGGGCCGTCCCGAGCTGGGCAGGCTCGTCCCGGGCGCCGCCGCCGACCTGATCGCCATCGACCTCGACCGGGTCGAGTACGCCGGGGCGGTCCACGACCCCGTGGCCGCCGTCGTGATGTGCGCTCCCGTCCGGGTCGACCGCTCCTGGGTCCACGGCCGGCCCCTGGTCGTCGACGGGCAGGTGGTCGGCGTCGACACGGAGGCCCTGGTGGCGGAGCATAACCGTCTGGCGCGGGCACTCATCGCCTGACCCGGACTAAGTTGCCCCGTCAACGTGCAGGCGTTTCACCCCACAAGCCTCGACGAAGCGCTGGCCGCAGCAGCCGAAGGCGCCATCCCCCTCGGCGGAGGCACCGACCTCATGGTCGAGGTGAACTTCGGGCGCCGCCGACCCGAGACCGTCGTCGGCCTGCGCCGCGTCGCCGAATTGAAAGAGTGGGAGGGGAACCGCATCGGCGCCGCCGTGACCTGGCGGCGCGTCGAGCGGGAGGGACCCGGCGCCTACGCCCAGGCCGCCCGCACCGTGGGATCGCCGCAGATCCGCAACGCCGGGACCATCGGCGGCAACCTCGGCACCGCCAGCCCCGCCGGTGACGGCCATCCGTTCCTCGCCGCGGTCGACGCCTCCATCGAGGTCGCCTCGGCCACTGGACGCCGGCTCGTCCCCTGGAACGAGTTCTTCGTCGGCCCGAAACGCAGCTCCCTCCAGCAGGGCGAGCTGATCACCGCCGTGGTGCTACCCGAGCGGCTCCCGGAGCGGCACGGGTTCGGGAAGGTGGGGGTGCGCAACGCCATGGTCATCTCGACCGTCTGCGCCGTGGTCACCCGCGACCACGACGGGAGGACCACCGTTGCCCTCGGCTCCGTCGGCCCGACCGTCCTGCGGGTCCCCGCCGCCGAGGAGATGATCTCCGCCGAGTCCAACCCCTCCGAGGCGGACCTGGCCGAGTTCGCCCGCCTGGTCTCCGAGGGCGTGCGGCCCATAACCGACCACCGATCCACCGAGCAGTACCGGCGTCACGCCGCCGGGGTGCTCGCCCGCCGTCTGCTCGAGAGGTGCCTCCGATGATCGTCACGTTCCGTCTCAACGGGGAGCAGGTGAACGCCCGGGTCGCCGGCCCGGCCAGCCTCCTCGACGTCCTCCGCGACGAACTGGGCATGTACGGCCCGAAGGAGGCCTGCTCCCAGGGGGAGTGCGGGTCGTGCTCGATCGTGCTCGACGGCGAGGTGGTCTGCTCCTGCCTCGTCCTGGCCGCCGACGCCGAGGGCTCCGAGGTCACCACGGTCGAGGGCGTGTCGCAGGGCGGCCTCAACGCCATCCAGGAGGCGATGCTCCGGGAGGGAGCCGTCCAGTGCGGCTTCTGCACCCCGGGCATCGTGGTGGCCGCCAGCAAGCTCTTCGAGACCCACCCTCGGCCCACCCGCATCGAGATCAAGGAGGCGCTGGCCGGGAACATCTGCCGCTGCACGGGCTACGGGGCCATCATCCGGGCCCTGGAGTCGGTCGCCGGGGGTGAGGCATGACCGCACCCACCAGGACGCGGCGCCAGGTCCCGTCCGGTGTCGGCGAGTCCCCGCTGCGGCCCGACGGCGTCGCCAAGCTCAAGGGCGAGTTCCAGTACGCCCAGGACCTTTGGGCCGAGGGCATGCTCTGGGGCGCGACCGTCCGCAGCCCCCACCCGCGCGCCCGCATCGTCTCCGTCGACATCGCCCCGGCGCTGGCCATCGGCGGCGTTCACGCGGTGCTCACCGCAGACGACGTCACCGGTCCCGGCCACTTCGGCCTCGACCACCCCGACCAGCCGGTGCTGGCCAGGGACGAGGTCAACTACTGGGGCGAGCCCATCGCCATCGTCGCCGCCGAGGACCACGACACCGCCCGTCGCGCCGCGGAGGCGGTGGTCGTCGAGTACGAGGTGCTGGAGCCCCTCACCGACCCGGAGGAGGCCGATCGGACCGACTCGGTCTTCCGCCGCATGGAGATCGTCAGCGGACCGCAGGACCTGACCGGCGAGGTGGTCGTCGAGGGCTACTACGAGGTCGGCACCCAGGACCAGGCCCCGCTCGGCACCGAGGCCGGCCTGGCGGTCCCCGACGGCCAGGGTGGCGTCGACCTGTACGCCACGAGCCAGTACGTCCACGCCGACGCCAAGCAGGTCGCGTACGCCCTCGGCCTCCGTGAGGACCAGGTGCGGTCGCACCCCACCGGGATCGGAGGGGCCTTCGGGGCCCGGGAGGACGTCAACCTCCACATCCACCTGGTGATGCTCGCCCTCCACACCGGGCGGCCCGTGAAGATGGTGTATCACCGGTCGGAGTCGTTCACCGGGCACGTCCACCGGCACCCGGCCCGCATGTGGTACCGCCACCACGCCACTCGCGACGGCCGGCTGGTCCGGGTCGAGGCGAAGATCCTCCTCGACGGCGGCGCCTACGCCTCCACCACCGCGGCGGTGCTGGCCAACGCCTGCTACTTCGCCACGGGCCCCTACAAGGTCGACTCTGTCCGCGTCCAGGGGATCGGGGCCAGGACCAACAACCCCCCGTGCGGTGCCATGCGCGGGTTCGGCGCCGTCCAGTCCAACTTCGGCTACGAGTCCCAGATGGACAAGCTCGCCGCAGCCCTGGACATGGACCCGCTGGAGCTGCGGCGGCTCAACGCCCTCTCCACCGGCGACCGGATGCCCACCACCCAGCAGCTGATCCGGACGCCGCTGCCCGTGGTCGAGTGCATCGACTCGCTCGCCGCCATCCCGTTGCCGGACGGCGAGGACCCGATCCTCCCCGGCGGCAGCGGGCTGACCACCGAGCGCTCCCACATCCGCAGGGGCGTGGGGTACGCCGTGGGCATCAAGAACCTCGGCTTCTCGGAGGGCTCCGACGACTACGCCGTCGCCCGGGTGCGCATCGTCCCGGAGGGTGCGGTGGTGGAGACCGCCGCCATCGAGGTGGGCCAGGGCCTGGTCACGGTCCTCGCCCAGATCGCCCGCACCGAGCTCGGGGTGGCCCGCGCGGTGGTGCGGCACGTCGACACGTCCCGCATCGGTTCCGCCGGCTCGACCTCCGCCTCCCGGCAGACGCAGATCTCCGGCGGCGCCGTCATGGAGGCGTCCCGGAGGCTCCGGGAGCGGATCCTCGACCACCACGGCGGCGACGACCTCGACGACCAGGGCGTCCACCGGGCCGGCGAGCTGATCGTCCCGTGGGGCCAGCTCGCCGCCGAGGGGTGGGAGGAGACCCATACCTTCAGGCACCCGCCGACAACCCCGCCCGACGAGCACGGGCACGGCGACATCCATGCCGA
>QGUS01000258.1 GCA_003242515.1 Actinomycetota bacterium | reverse complement strand
CCCGTCGAGCCGGTGGGCGTGACGGGCCACCCGCACCGACTCCGGGCAGACCGGTACCGGGACGGGGAGCAGCGCCCCTGCCCATCCGGCGACCGGGAGCAGCCACCCGGGCACGAAGCGGGGCGGCGCCAGGGGCCCCAGCACCTCCTCGAGCACGGCAAGGGCCTGACGCGTGGTCAGAATGGCCCCGCTGAGGATGTACCGCTCCCCCGGCCGCCCGCGCCCGGCGGCGAGGATGTGGCCCCGGGAGCAGTCCTCGATGTCGACGAGGGAGAAGGTGGCGTCCACGGCGAACCGCAGGCGGCCCCGCGCCGCGGCCAGGAGGATCTTCCCGGTCCCGGTGGCCCTCCCCGGCCCCTGGACGGAGGAAGGGTTGACGGCGACCACCTCCACGCCCCGGAAGGCGAGGGCGAGCCGCTCGGCCTCGGTCTTGGTCCGGGCGTACAGGGACAGGTAGCGGCCCGAGTGGGCCGTCTCCTCGGTACCGACCTCGCCCTCCTCCTCGCCGATGGTCACGGCCGAGGAGGTGTGGACGACCCGGCGGACCCCTCCCCGGCGGGCGGCCTCGAGGACGTTGCGGGTCCCGGACACGTTCACCTGCCACATCAGGTCGGGCCGCCTCGGGCAGAGCTCGTTGACCCCGGCGACGTGGAAGACGACCTCGGAGCCGGCCACGAGGCGGTCCAGGCTGCCTGGGTCCATCACGTCGCCCGGCACCGGCCGGGCGCCGTCGGGCAGCGCGGCGTCACGCCGCACGAGGACCGAGACGTCGTGCCCGTCGGCGACGAGGGCCCGCACGAGAGCGGACCCGACGACCCCCGTGCCGCCGGTGACCGCGACCTTCACGACCGTCTGGTGGTGAGCGTCTCGGAGCGGATCACGCTCCAGAACGACTTCATGTAGCCCCACATCGACCCGATCGTGGCGATCACGGCGATCGCCATCACGTACTGGTCGAGGTACCAGGGGCCCCAGCGCCCGGGAAGTCTGAGGAAGGCGAGGAAGATCGCCAGGTACTGGGAGACGGCCTTGGCCTTGCCCCAGGTGGACGGCTTGATCAGGCCTCCCCCCTGGGCGACCACGCCGCGCAGGGCCATGACGGTGAACTCGCGGAACACGATGACCGCCGCCGGCCACACCGACACGTGCCCGACCGAGACCAGGGCCAGCAGGACGCCCGTCACCAGGATCTTGTCCGCCGTGGTGTCGAGGAAGGCCCCGAGGACCGTCCCCTCTCCCCCGGTGCTGCGGCGGGCCAGGTAGCCGTCCAGGTAGTCGGTGGCCGAGGTGACCGCGAAGAGGACGGCGGCGATCACGAAGTGCGCGGGGATCTGTTCTTCGTCCGCCCGGACCAACGCCATGATCGGGACGGTCATCACCATCCGGAACAGAGCGAGCCCGTCGGGCAGATTGAGGCGGCCGCCGCTCACACCCCCGATCTTAAGACGGCGGCCGCCCCCGTCAGCGCTCGGCCAGAGGCCTGCCGGTCACGGACGCAAGGACCGGCCTCGTGAGCAGGGTGCCGACCAGGCCGGAGGCGGCGGCACCGACCACCACGAGGGCCACCTTCGCCAGCTCCGGAAGCGCCGGAGGGACACGCGTGGTCACCCCCAGGATCGTGGCCGCACCCGCCAGCGCCCCGAGACCCACCATGACCGCCGAGGCCAGGGTGATCGGGGCGACCGCCTGGATGGCCCGCGCCGTCTGCAGGGCCCCCATCGGGGTGCCGGCCAGGTTGAGCGCGGCCAGGGTCGTGCCCTGCTCGAGGATCGAGCCGGCTGCGCCGACCCCGGTGGCGAACGCCGCCTGGACCAGGGCGATGACGACCACCACCCCGGCGCCCCTGCGCAGGTCGGCGCCGAACAGCCGCATGTCGTAGTCGTGCTCCTCCGAAGTCACGGGCAGCGCCCCCAGGTGCAGTGCCAGGAGGTCGCGGCCCTCCTCGAGGTCGAGGCCGGGAGAAAGGGAGATCACCTGGCCGTCCTCGGTCAGCGCCGCACCGGGGATGGCGGCCACGGCCCGCTCGATCGCATCCTCGTCGTGCGTCTCCCCGCCCGCGGTCTGGTGGATCGGGAACTCGACGGCCTGGCCCCGGTCCTCGGGCAGGCTCGCCATGCCCATGAGGAGGAAACCGGCGACGAACGAGACCAGCACCAGGCCGGCGGTGGGACGGAAGCTCCCGGCCGGATCGCTCATCAGACGGCGGCCGGCGATCAGGGCGCGCGGGCCCGTCGCCGTGGCGACCGTCAGCCGGCCGAGCACCCAGGTGAAGAGAGGCCCCACGGCGGCGATGCTGAGGATGATCGCCGCGATGCCGGGAACCATCACCGCGTCCGCGCCCGTGTACCGCGCGAGGGGGATGGCACCGAACAGCAGGCCGAAGGCGGCGACCAGGAGGAGCAGCCTCGTCCAGGCGGGATGGCGGCGCCGCGTCTGCCGAACCACGCCCAGCGGCGAGGCGGCCACCTCGCGCAGCGCCAGCGCCGACGAGCCCAGGGCGACGAGCAACGCGCCGGCCACCGTGACGGCCACCGCCGGCGGCGGGGCGAGGAGGTCGTTCCAGGCGAAGCGCCCACCGCCCAGCGGGACCCGGGACGCGGCCAGCGCTCCCAGCACGGACACGGCGCCGCCGAGGGCGATGCCGAGCACCGCGGCCACGAGCGTCTCCACGGCGGCCACGATCCTCACCTCCCCCGCCGTCGCGCCTGCGAGGCGCAGGGCGGCGAGCCTCCTGCCCCTGCGAGCGGCCGTGAGGCGGACCGCGGCGCCGACGAGGGTCACCGACGGGGCGACGAGCAGAGCGCCCGCGACCAGGGCGGCGAAGCGGTAGGCGGACGGGAGCCCGGGGTCGTCGCCCTCCCTGGCGTACTCCTTCACGGGGAGCACGTCGGACGCGACGAACCCGCCGATCATGCGATGGTCGATC
>QGUS01000257.1 GCA_003242515.1 Actinomycetota bacterium | reverse complement strand
CACACCCTGTTCTGGGTCCCCGGGAAGGGGCCCCGCGGCCGCACCGCGCTGCCCCGGGGGGGGGTGGGAGCCGGGGCCAAGATCGAAGACCTGCGTGCCGGCGACACGCCCCGGGCGCCCGGCATGGACGCGGTCATCGAGCCGGTGCGCTACCCGCGTCCCGTCGCCGAGATCGCGATCACGCCCAAGTCCCACCAGGACGAGGACAAGCTGTCCACCGCCCTCGCCCGCATCACCGAGGAGGACCCGACCGTGCGCGTCGAGCGCCGGGCCGAGACGGGAGAGACCATCCTCGCCGGCCTCGGCGACACCCACCTCGAGGTGACGCTGGAGCGCATCAAGCGCCAGTTCGGCGTGGAGGTGGACCACACCCTGCCCAAGGTCCCCTACCGCGAGACGATCACCGCCACCGCGGAGGCCGAAGGCAAGCACAAGAAGCAGACGGGCGGCCGCGGCCAGTATGGCGTGGCCTTCGTCCGCTTCTCCCCGCTCCCCAGGGGGTCGGGGTACCAGTTCATCGACTCCGTCAAGGGCGGTGCCATCCCCCGGCAGTTCATCCCCGCGGTCGACAAGGGGATCCAGGAGGCGCTGGAACGGGGCATCCTGGCCGGGTTCCCGGTCATCGACGTGGCCGCCGAGGTGTTCGACGGCAAGTACCACTCGGTCGACTCGGACGAGATGTCCTTCCGCATGGCCGGCATCCAGGCGGTCAGGGCCGCGGCGGACAAGCTCAGGCCCGTCCTGTTGGAGCCCATCATGAAGGTCACCGTGACGGTGCCCGAGGAGTTCCTCGGGGACGTCATGGGTGACGTCAACGCCAGGCGCGGGCGCGTGCTGGGCATGGAGGGCGAGGGAACCTCGCGTGTGGTCACCGCCGAGGTGCCGATGGCCGAAATGAGGCAGTACGCCGCGGAGCTACGATCATTGACCTCGGGGCGCGGTACCTTCGAGATGGAGTTCGATCACTACGCCGAGGTCCCCCACGCAGAGGCTCAGCAGGTGATCGAGGCCGCCCGCGCCAACCAGGAGAGCTAGGAAGGATTTCATGCCCGAGGCAGTCCTCCGTTACGGAGACAAGGAATTGACCCTGCCGGTGAAGATCGGCACCCATGGCGACGCAGCCATCGACATCGCGAAACTCCGCTCCGAGCTGGGCCTGGTGACGCTGGACGGCGGTCTGGCCAACACGGCCGAAGGTGAGGGCGCCGTCAGCTTCATCGACGGCGAGGCCGGCAAGCTCAGCTACCGCGGGTACCCGATCGAGCAGCTCGCCGAGCACTCCTCCTTCCTGGAGGTGGCCTACCTCCTCCAGTACGGGGAGCTCCCCACGAAGGCCGAGCTCGAGGCCTACGAGGAGTCCATCCGGCGGCACACGCTGATCCGGGAGGACATGAAGCACCTCTTCGAGGCGTTCCCGCACTCGGCGCACCCAATGCAGATCCTCGCCTCGGCGGTCTCGGCGCTCGCCAGCTACTACCCCGACGCCCTCGACCCGCTGGACGAGGAGGCGGTCGACATCAGCTCCCGACGGCTCATCGCCAAGACCCCGACGATGATCGCCTGGGCGTACAAGTACCGGGTGTCCCAGCCGTACACCTACCCGGACAACACCCTGGACTACGCGTCCAACTTCCTGAAGATGATGTTCTCGGTGCCGGCCGAGGAGTATCTGCCCGACCCCGTGGTGGCGAAGGCCCTCAACCTGCTCCTCATCCTGCACGCCGACCACGGCCAGAACTGCTCCACCTCGGCGGTCCGCCTGGTCGGGTCGAGCCGGTCCAACATCTTCAGCTCCGTGGCGGCGGGCATCCACGCCCTCGCCGGGCCGCTGCACGGCGGCGCCAACCAGGAGGTGCTGGAGATGCTCCAGGAGCTGTACGACAGCGGCACCTCCGTGGAGACGGCGGTGAAGCGGGCCAAGGACAAGAACGACCCGTTCCGTCTCATGGGTTTCGGCCACCGGGTGTACAAGAACTTCGACCCCCGGGCCAGGATCCTCAAGAAGGCGGCCGACGAGGTGCTCGACGCCCTCGATGTGGACGACCCGCTCCTCGACATCGCCCGTGAGCTGGAGGAGGTCGCCCTCAACGACGAATACTTCGTGGAGCGGAAGCTGTACCCGAACGTGGACTTCTACTCCGGGATCATCTACCGGGCGATGGGCTTCCCCGTGGACATGTTCACGGTGCTGTTCGCCCTGGGCCGGATGCCGGGCTGGATCGCCCAGTTCCGGGAGCTCATGTCCAAGCCGGAGACCAGGATCTTCCGTCCCCGTCAGCTCTATGTGGGCTACGACTACCGGGACTACGTCCCGATCGACCGGCGCTGAGAGCGTCCCGGTTGCATCCGTCCCCCGGCCCCGCCCGGGGGACGGGTGTCTTCGGGGCTGGAGCCGCGGGGCAGATCAGACGGGGGCCACGTCCTCCGTGTACGGCTCGCCGACGATGGAGCCATCGACCGCGTCGACCAGCACCAGCGCCCGACGGTCCGGCGGCTCGGTCGCCGCATAGAGCACCACCGACCAGTGCGGACGGGCCCGGAGGCCCCGGAACCGGAGCACGGCCGAGGCGTGCCCGACCGTGAAGTCCACCGCCGCGCCCGCGATCCGCAGCGCCCGGTGCTCGTCGACCTCGAGCGGCCACGATGAGGCGAACAACCAGGCCGCCAGCAGGCCGAAGCCGATGGCGACCATCCAGCCCCGGGGCAGGGTCAAGAGCGACAGGACCGCGAACGCCACGAGGATCCACGCCGAGGCCCGCCGCCTGCTCGGAGGCGGGAACCGGTAGGGACCGACGACGTTGGCGTTGAGGTCCTCCTCGATGTCCGCCTGCTCGGCGATCCCGGCGGGGGTGTGGAGCCCCCCCCGGGCGGCCGGGGGCCCGGCGCCCCCGCCCGCCCCCCGGGGGGCGCGGGCACCCTGGCCCGGGGCCG
>QGUS01000256.1 GCA_003242515.1 Actinomycetota bacterium | reverse complement strand
TCCCCCCGTTTTGTCTCGACGCCCTTTCGGTGGGAAGAGCTTCCGGACCTCCGGGTCGAGGACCTCCTGAATGACCGCTTCGCCGAGCGCTGGGAGGCGGTGGGGGACCTCACCGAGGGGATGGACGATGCGGCCGGGCGGATCGACACGCTGCTCGAGTGGGTGGCCCGGGACGAGGAGGACGGTCTCGGCGACGCCCCGTGGCCGCCGCACTACCCGAAGATGCCCGGGGAGCCTCCCCGCGTCCAACCATCGAAGAAGAGGCGGCCGGACGAGGAGTACTGAGCGCAGGCATCCGCGACTGCGACACCCGGCTCGGCCGGCGTCGCCCCGCTCGTCCGCTGCCACGAGCACGCAACGACGACGCGTGCTCGGGGTGTGAGGTCCGGGCCAGGGCTAGACCGCGTCCCGGTTGCGGAGCGCCCAGGTGAGGACGCCCCAGCCGACCAGGAAGACGAACCCGAGCTTGACCAGGCCCGCCGCGGCGCCGGGCTGCACGGGGTCGAGCACCTCGAGGTACACCCTCCGGGGCACCGACGGCAGCAGGTCGACATAGATCGAAGTGGCGATCCTCCAGACGGAGATCCGGGCGATGCCCGGGACCACATTGGCCGCGACCTGCTCGAACAGGACCACATAGCCGAGACCGAAGAGGATCGAACGGGGAGCCAGGTAACCGAGGGGCACGAAGATCGACGCATACCCGATCGCGGCCGCCAGGTAGAGGACGATGCCGGCGCCGGTCCCCACCAGGCTCTTCCCGCCGGCGACCGACCCGACGATCGTCACGAGCCAGACCCCGACGCCGACGAGCGCCCCGGCGGCGATGCCGCCGAGGAGCGACGCGGCCGAGAATGCGCCGCGTCCGATCGGCCGCATGTAGAGGAACGGGAAGGTGCCGCCGTCCCGCTCGTCCCGGAGGGTGGCGACGGTCAGGATGAGCACGGCGGTGACGTAGGTGAACCCCTGGGTGGTCACCGCGATGGCGTAGGTCTCGTCTTCGCTGAAGCTGGACGCGAGCCAGAGGCTGACCGCGGGGAGCGCGCCCAGCGCCAGCAGGCCGAGGGTCCGGCCGGGGGTAAGCATCCTCCGGAGCAGGTGGCCGATGAGGGTGATCATCTCGCCTCCACCAGGTACCGGAAGACCGACTCCAGGGACTCGTCGGCGGGCTGGACGTCGCTGATGCGCACGCCGTGCTCCACCGCCAGGCGGGGCAGCTGCAGGGCGAGGTCCCGGGCGTCGGAGGCCTCGATGCGGACCCGGCCGTCCTCGAGGTGGACGCCCACGACGCCGTCGGCCCGGAACAGGGCGGCGGCGAGCCGGCGGGGGTCGCTGCACTCCACGTAGACGAGCCTGGGCCTGTCGGTCATGGCGGCCCGGATCGTCACCACGCTGCCGACGGCGGCGAGCCGTCCGTCGACCATCGCCACGACGCGGTCGGCCATCCGCTCCACCTCGGCGAGGACGTGGGAGGAGACGATCACGGTCCGGCCGGCCCCGCCGAGGTCGCGGAACAGCCGGATCAGCTGGGCACGCTGCACGGGATCGGCTCCGTTGAGCGGCTCGTCGAGCAGCAGCACCTCCGGGTCGGTGACGAGGGCCGCGGCCACCTTGGCGCGCTGCCGCATGCCCTTGGAGTAGGTCCCCAGGGGGCGGTCGGCCGCATCGGTGAGCTCCACCGTGGTCAGGACCTCCTCGGTCTTTCCCGCCGGGTCGTCGACCTTGCCCAGCCGGGCCATGGTCTCGATGAACCTCCGGGCGGTCTCCCGCTCGTACATCGACTCGTCCTCGGGGACGAGGGCCATCCTGCGGTAGACGTCGACGTCCTCGCGGGGGTCCTTGCCCAGCACCTCGACCTTCCCCTGGGAGGGGCGCTGCAGGCCGGCGACGACCCTCATCAGGGTGGTCTTGCCGGCGCCGTTGGGGCCGAGCAGGCCGGTGACGCCGGGCCCGAAGGAGATGGTGACGTCGCTGACCGCCACCTTGAACCCGAACCACTTGGATACGGAGGTGAGGACGACGGTGTCGGTCACGCCAGCCTCCGGTAGCGGCGGCGGACGAACCAGGCCACGGCCAGGGTGACCACCACGATCACGATCACCGACACCCAGGGCTCGAACCCGACCCGGGTGGCGGGGAAGAAGCCCTCCCTGCCGTACAGCCAGTCACGGAAGATCCGCGGGTGCTGGTCGGGTGCGATCAGCGTCAGGTAGCGGGAGCCGGGGAAGTCGAGGTCGACGAACAGCTCGGAGACGATGAGACCGCCGATGATCGTGCCCAGCAGGGTCGCCGACACGGTGCCGGTCCGCTTCATGAACGAGGCGAAGAAGAAGGCCACGGCCCCATGCATGGCGGCGAAGGCCAGGGTCACCAGAGGGACCTTCCACCAGAAGTCGAGGTGGTCGCCCATGTAGGCGAAGAACCCGTCGTCGGCGATGAGACCCAGGCTGAAGTGGAGGATCAGTTGGGGGACGATGTACAGGGCGCCCACCACGCTCAGGTACGCCAGGACCTTGGCGGTCAGATAGCCCTCGACGGTGAGCGGCCGCGAGAAGTAGATGGACAGCACGCCGTTGGTGCGGTCGGGGATGAGGAGCTGCGGCGCCGCATAGGCGATGAAGATGATCGAGATCCACGAGTAGCCGTCGAAGAGGTCGGGGTACGAGGGGAGCCCCTGGCCTGCTGCTTCGGCGAGCGAGCCGATGGCGAAGTGGAGCGCGGCGATGACGACGGCCACGCCGGAGGCGAGGGCGACCATCGACCAAGGGAAGATCTTCGCCCGGGCCTTGCGGCCGAGGCCGAACACCCTCCGGAGGCCCTCCTTGTACACGGCGCGTCGCGCCCCGGCCGGGCCGCGGCGGGGGCCGTCGTACGGACGGTACCCGCGGTCGTAGATGACGGCGTCGGTCACGATGCCCTCCCGTGGTCGAG
>QGUS01000028.1 GCA_003242515.1 Actinomycetota bacterium | reverse complement strand
TATACACCTGGGCCCACAACGGCCGCGCCCCCCCGGCGACCACCTTAAAGCTGTTCATGTACGCCGTCGACATGGAGGAGCGCCTGCCGTTCCCCGAGGGCATCGAGGGCATCGACCCCGACAACCGGCAGGTCCACTGCGACGGGACCCTGGAGCTGCCGCAGCTCGCCGACGGCACCGAGCAGGTGAAGCGGGACTGGTACGTGGGCAGCAACTACGGGTGGCGGGACCTCAGTGGCGCCCTCGAGATCTCCTGCAACATCTACTTCTGGAGCCTCGGTCTGGGCACCTACCAGAGCTACCGGCCCGGCGACCCGAAGGAGACGGTCATCCAGGACTGGGCGAAGCTGCTCGGGTACGGGTCGAAGACGGGCATCGACCTCGCCAACGAGGCGTCGGGCGTCGTCCCGACCCGGGAGCTGTTCGAGGAGTGGAAGCAGTACCAGCTGGAGAACCCCGACCAGCCGCCCCGCCTCGACCGGAGCCGTCTCGACCTCGCCAGCCCGTGGCTGGGCGGTGACCTCATGGACTTCTCCATCGGCCAGGGCGCCTTCACCGCGACGCCGCTCCAGGTCGCCGTGTCCTATGCCGCCCTGGTGAACGGCGGGAAGGTGTACGAGCCGCGGATCGCCCGGGAGATCATCCGCCCCGACGGCACCCGGGAGCCCGTGGGCACTGTCCTGCGGCGCGAGGTCCCGATCGACGAGGGCACCCGGCGCAGCCTCCTCCGCGACCTCAACCGGGTCGTCACCTCGGGCACGGCCCGCGGCGCCTTCGCCAACTTCGGGCCGGGGCTGGACCGCGTGGGCGGCAAGACCGGCACCGGCCAGTCCGTGAAGACCCGCGACAACCACGCCTGGTTCGTGGGGGTCGCCCCGATCGACGACCCGAAGTACGTGGTGGTCGTCCTCATCGACGAGGGCGGCTCGGGTGGCGGCGTAGCCGCCCCGGTGGCGCGGCACATCCTCCAGCACCTGATGGGGAACGAGCCGACGCCGATCGTCCAGGGAGACAGGGCCGACTGATGATGACCGTCATCTCCAGGCTGCGCGAGGTCGCCGTCGTCCGGCGGGGAAACAAGTCCGACCGGATCCTCATCGGCGCGATGGTCCTGCTGTCCGCGATCGGCCTGATGATGATCTACTCGGCCACCCGCTCCTCGGGCACCTTCTCCATGGAGCGGCAGATGATCTTCGTGGCCGCCGGCATGATCATCCTGCTGGTCGTCTCCAACATCGACTACCGGGAGTACCGGGCGATGCTGCCGGTGATCTCGGTGGTGATCCTGGTCCTCCTCGGCGCCGTGTTCCTCTTCGACCCGGTCAGCGACGGGGGAGTGGGCATGGCCTACCGCTGGATCCCCCTCGGGTTCTTCAACCTCCAGCCGTCCGAGTTCGCCAAGGTCGCCGTGATCCTGGTCCTGGCGAGCCTGCTGAGCCCGCAGCGGAACACCGACGAGCCGCTCAGCCGGCAGTTGAGCTGGAAGAAGCTCGGCCTGGCGCTGCTGGTCATCGGGGTGCCCGGGATCATGATCTACGAGCAGCCCGACCTCGGCACGGCGCTCGTGTTCGCCTTCGTGATGATGGTGATGGTGTTCGCCGCCGGCGCCACCTGGCGTCAGATGCTCACTCTGATCGGGACTGCCGTGCTGGGGGCGGTGGTGGTCGTCCAGATGGGCCTGCTCAGCGACTACCAGATGCGTCGCATCCAGTGCCTCTTCGACCCGGTGAGCGACCCGGAGGGCGCCTGCTACCAGCTGCGGCAGTCGATCCGGGCGATCGGCGCCGGCCAGCTCTTCGGGACCGGCTTCCTCGCCGACCAGAGCATGACCAGCTTCGAGTACGTGCCGGAGCAGCAGACCGACTTCATCTTCACCGCCGTGGCGGAGCAGTTCGGCCTGCTCGGCAGCCTGGTGGTGCTCGCCTGCTTCGCCGTCATCGTGTGGCGGCTGCTCGTCATCGCCGCCGCGGCCCGGGACCGTTTCGGCGCCCTGATCGCCGTCGGCGTGGCGGCGATGATGATGTTCCACGTCTTCGTGAACATCGGGATGACCATCGGGATCATGCCGGTGACCGGCATCCCGCTCCCGTTCCTCAGCCAGGGCGGCTCGTTCTACATGGCCATGGCGCTGGCGCTGGGCATCGCCAACTCGGTGTGGCTGATGCGCACGCCGGTCCCGTCGGAGAACCAGCTCCTCTGATCTCTCCCCACGGAACGGGAGTGGAGTGGGGGTACGGCTGCCGGCGGGGGCGGGGCGCCCGCGGGGCCGCCACCACAAGGTTCCGGGTACGGGTCGTGCTGCCCTCCAGGCAGCACTAGCCTCGGCCCCGATGCTGCGTCGGTCACAAGGTGGATGGGTCGAGGTCATCTGCGGCCCGATGTTCTCGGGCAAGAGCGAGGAGCTGATCCGGCGGGTGACCCGGTCGAAGATCGCCCGCATCCCCGTCCAGGTGTTCAAGCCGGCCATCGACGACCGATACGCGGTCAGCGAGGTCGTCTCGCACTCGGCCCTCAAGATCGAGGCGACGCCCGTGGCGGACTCCATGCAGCTGCTCAAGGCCGTCGCCTCCGACACGCAGGTGATCGGGATCGACGAGGGGCAGTTCTTCGACGACGGCCTGGTCGAGGTCGTCGACTACCTGGCCACCACGGGGCGGCAGGTGATCATCGCCGGGCTCGACACCGACTACCTGCGCCGTCCGTTCGAGCCCATCCCCACGCTCTGTGACCGGGCCGAGTACGTCACCAAGATGCTCGCCGTCTGCCACCGCTGCGGCGGTCCCGCGCTGTACACCCAGCGGATCGTCCAGTCGGACGAATTGGTCGTCCTGGGCGCCACCGACGCCTACGAGGCACGGTGCCGCATGTGCTACGACCCCAACGAGCCCGAGCAGCCCCGATTGAGCCTCTAGGCCCCTCCCGGGAGAACCTCTCCGGCCTGGTAGAATCGAGCTGTCCATCGGACACCGCACATCCACTGTTTTTCCCGGAGTGTCGTGGTGACAACCGCTTCTTCGGTGGCCCTGTGCCATCGTGTCGAGTCGAAAGGCCCCCACACGGGGCGGGTTGCTCGCCGTCCGCAGGACTTCATCTGCGCCCCAGCGACCCCCAGGTCCACGTCGGCCGGGGCGCTTCATCATTCATTCAGAGGAGTGAGAAATACATGGCTCTGTTCCGGAGAAGGGCCCCGAAGGTCACACGCGTCGCGACAGACGGAAAAGTCGAAGAGAGGAAGACTCTCAACTTAAGAGGCAGCAAGGTAGAGATCCGGCGCATCGAGGAGGCGCCGGCCAAGCCCAAGAAGCAGAAGAAGGCCAGGGCCACCAAGCCGCAGCCTGCTGCGCCCAAGGCGAAGAACGGACTATCCACCTCGCGGGTCTCGGGTCGCCGCCCGGTCGACGACGAGATCATCGTCCCCGTCGAATCGGCCCGGAAGCAGATGCTGGTCAGCGTCAGCGGGTCGCAGACCCAGGTCGTCATCCTCGAGGGGCCGGTGCTCGTCGAGCACTATGTCGCCCGTGAGGACACCAGCTCGGTCGCCGGGAACATCTACCTGGCCGTGGTCCGGAACGTGCTGCCCGGCATGGAGGCGGCGTTCCTCGACTTCGGCGCCTCCAAGAACGGCGTGCTCTACGCGTCGGACGTGAAGGTCCCGCCGGGGGCCAAGGGCAAGCGTATCGAGCAGGTCCTCAAGGAGGGCGACGAGGTCCTCGTCCAGGTGACCAAGGACGCCATGGGCGCCAAGGGAGCCCGGCTCACCGGTCTGCCTTCGCTCCCCGGGCGATACCTGGTCCTCGTCCCCGACTCGGAGAACGTGGGCATCAGCCGCCGTCTCCCCGACGACGACCGCACCCGTCTGCGCGAGATCATCAACAAGGTCCGTCCCGAGGGCTTCGGCGTGATCGTGCGCACCGCCGCCCTCCACGCCACCGCCGAGGAGCTGGCCGCCGACATCTCCCGTCTGCTCAGGGACTGGGAGAAGATCCAGGAGGCCGCCAGGGGAGGGGGAGCGCCCCGGCTCATCCACCAGGAGCCGGAGCTGCTCATCAAGGTCATCCGGGAGCACTTCACGCCCGACTTCCGGAAGCTGCTCATCGACGACCGGGACGCCCACGACAAGGTCGTCCGGTACCTACAGGCGACGGCCCCGGACCTCGTGGCGAAGGTCCAGTACTACGAGGACCCGATCCCCCTCTTCGACCGGTACCACGTCGACGACCAGTTGAAGAAGGCCCTCGACCGGAAGGTCTACCTGCCGTCGGGAGGCCACCTGGTGATCGACCGGACCGAGGCCCTCACCGTGATCGACGTCAACACGGGCAAGTTCGTCGGCTCTTCGAACCTCGAGGAGACGGTGCTCCAGAACAACCTGGAGGCGGCCGAGGAGATCGGACGCCAGCTCCGCCTCCGCGACATCGGCGGCATCATCGTGATCGACTTCATCGACATGGAGTCCGAGGAGAACCAGCAGAAGGTGCTCCGTCGCCTCAAGGAGACGCTGGCCCGGGACAAGACGCGGACGCAGGTGTTCGACGTCTCCCACCTGGGGCTGGTCGAGATGACCCGGAAGAACGTGTCCGCCGGACTGCTCGAGCACTTCTCCCGCAAGTGCGAGCACTGCGCAGGCCGGGGGATCATCATCGACGAGTCGTTCCGTCCCCGCACGGCCCCGATCAACCAGGCGTCTGCGGAGGTCGAGGCCTGACCCTCGGTCACCGGTAGCGGGGCGACGGGGGCAGGGGTGGCGGACCCGGTGCCGGCCGCGGCTGACCCGAGTACTCAGTACCGGTGAGGGCTGATACAATCACCTGCCGATCCCTTCTTCCAGAGGTTTCACCATGTACGCCATCATTCGCGCCGGCGGCAAGCAGGCGAAGGTCAAGTCGGGCGACGTGCTCGAGATCGAGCGCGTCAAGGGCGACTCCGAGACCATCGAGTTCTCGCCGCTGCTCGTCGTCGACGACGAGGGCAACACCGTCCTCGACCGTTCCGTCCTGGCCAAGGCCAAGGTGACCGCCAAGGTGCTCGGTGAGGCCGCCGGTCCCAAGGTCGAGATCTTCAAGTACCGGGCCAAGACGGGCTACCGCCGTCGTGCCGGCCACCGGCAGAAGTACACCCGTATCGAGATCACCAACATCGAACTGCCCGGCGCTGCCAAGGCGAAGGCCAAGGCCGAGCCGAAGCAGGTCGGGCAGGCCGCTTCCGAGGAGGAGTGAGAGATGTCCAAGACAAAGGCCGGTGGTTCCTCGAAGAACGGCCGCGACTCGCGGTCGAAGCGTCTCGGCGCCAAGGTCTTCGACGGCCAGTTCGTGAACGCCGGTTCGATCCTGGTCCGGCAGCGCGGCACCCGCATCCACCCGGGTGAGAACGTCGGGCGGGGCAGCGACGACACGCTGTTCGCCCTCGCCTCCGGCACCGTCAAGTACGGGACCAAGAACAACCGTCGTCAGGTCTCGGTCCTTCCTGAGTGAGCGGCCGGTCGGCCGACGCCGTCGGCTGACCGTCGCATCTGTCACCCGGCACCTGGTACCAAGTACCCGGTACCGCGAGCGAAACGAGCTCTGAATGTTCATCGATCGCGTCCGGGTCAACCTGCGTGGTGGCGACGGCGGCGCCGGAGTCGCCGCGTTCGTCCGTGCCCGTGGCAAGCCGAAGGGGAAGCCCAGCGGCGGCAACGGAGGTGACGGGGGAGCGGTGATCCTCCGCTCCGACCCTTCGGTGGCGACGCTGCTCCGGTACCAGCGGCAGACCCACTACAAGGCCGGCTCCGGCACCCACGGCGAGGGCGACCTTCGTCACGGCAAGAAGGGTGAGGACCTGGTCCTGCCCGTGCCCCTTGGCACCGTCGTCTACGACGAGGACGGCGTGATGATCGCCGACCTGGTCCACCCGGGCCAGGAGGTGGTCGCGGTGCCGGGCGGCAAGGGCGGCCTGGGCAACGCCGCCTTCGTCAGCCCCACCAACCGGGCCCCCACCGTCGCCGAGCAGGGGGAGTACGGCCCGGAGGGTTGGTTCACCCTGGAACTGAAGCTCCTCGCCGACGCCGCCCTGGTCGGGTTCCCCAACGCCGGGAAGTCCACCCTCATCTCCCGGGTGTCGGCGGCCAGGCCGAAGATCGGCGACTACCCGTTCACCACGCTCGAACCCAACCTCGGCGTCGTCTCGATGGGCGGGCGGGAGTTCGTGCTCGCCGACATCCCGGGCCTGATCGAAGGCGCCGCCGAGGGCAAGGGCCTGGGCCACGAGTTCCTCCGCCACACCGAGCGCGCACGGGTCCTCGTCATGGTGCTCGACCCGACCCAGGAGCCGCCACCGGCCCGGCAGCTGGAGATCCTCTCCGAGGAGATCGAGAAGTACTCGGCGGAGCTGGCGTCCCGGCCCCGGATCGTCCTGGTCAACAAGGCGGACGCCGTCGACGTGTCCGAAATCGTCGGGGAGTTGGGGGCGCTGCCGGTGTCCGCGGTGACGGGGGAGGGGCTGGAGGCCGCCGTGCACGCCATCGGCGACCTGGTCGACCAGGCCGTGCGGGAGGCGCCGGAGCGGCTCGGCTTCGTCCTCCACCGGCCGCTGGGGCCCGGTTTCAAGGTGGTGCGCGAGGACGGCGGCTGGAGGGTCACGGGACGGCCCGTGGAGCGTGCGGTCCGGTTCGCCGATCTCACCAATCCGGAGGCCGCCGACATGGCCGCCCGGCGCCTCGCCGCCATGGGTGTCGAGGAGGCGCTCCTCGAGGCCGGGGCCGTCGCCGGGGACGAGGTCCGGATCGGGGACCTGGTCTTCGAGTTCGAGCCGTACGGGGACGAAGAGGAGTAGCGGCGCCTCCGTCCGCGCCGCGAGGCAACGGGACGAAGGTCGAGGGGGGACCGTCCGTGACGGTCAGCGCTTCCACAGGTCCCGCGTGAACAGCACCAGCACCGGGAACAGCTCGAGACGGCCCACGATCATCAGCCCGGCCAGGAGCAGCTTCGCCGGGGCCGGCAGGAAGGCGTAGGTCCCCGAGGGGCCGACGTCGCCGAGACCCGTTCCCAGGTTGCTCAGCGCCGACGCGACCGCCGAGGTCGAGGTGATCAGGTCGAGGTCCTCGCCCATGTTGGCGTCGATGAACGTGAGCAGGAACGTCGAGACCATGAAGATCATCATGTAGAACAGGAAGAACGACTGGACCGACTCCACCACGGGGTCGGGCACCCGCTTCCTCCCCAGACGCACGGCGAACACGCCTCTCGGGTGCACCAGGCGCCGCAAGTCGGCGTAGGCGGCCTTGGTGAGCACGCCCACCCGGAACGCCTTGATACCGCCCGAGGTCGACCCGGACATGCCGCCCAGGAACATGAGGCCCACCACCAGGACCTGCAGTGCGGGTCGCCATGCGCCGAAGTCGCTCGAGGTGAAGCCGGTGGTGGTGAGCAGGGCGACGCTGGAGAACACCCCCTCGAGCACCGCCTCGGAGGGTCCCAGCTCCACCCACAGCCCGCCCGTGATGAGCACGGTCGCGGCGATCAGCAGCGTCAGGTAGATCCGGAACTCGGAGCTCTTCCAGTAGACCGCCGGGTCGCGGATCGCCCGGTAGTGGAGGGCGAAGGAGACACCGCCCATGAACATGAAGACGATCAGGACGATCTTGGTGTAGGCGCCGAACGAGGCGACGGAGTCCGCGGCCGTGGAGGAGCCGCCGGTGGACACCGCTCCCATGGCGTGGATCAGGGCCTGGAAGGGGCTCATCTCGCCGACGGTCAGAACGACGAAGGCGGCCAGCGTCAGGAAGGCGTAGACGATCCAGTAGCGGAGGGCGGTCCCCTGGAACTTCGGGGTGAGCCGCTCCGTGGAGAGACCGCTGGACTCCGCCCGGGTGAGCTGCATCCCACCCGTCCCGAGCGTGGGCAGCACCGCCACGCCGAGCACGATCACGCCCAGGCCTCCCATCCACTGCGACAGAGCCCGCCAGAACAGGATCCCGGCCGGGAGCGTCGACGGGTCGGAGATGACCGTGGCGCCGGAGGTGGTGAAGCCGGAAACGGTCTCGAAGAACGCGTCGACCGGTCCAGTGATCACGCCGGTGAAGAGGTAGGGGAGCGCACCGAACAGCGACAGGACGAACCAAGCGAGGCCGACCACCACGAAACCCTGCCGCACCGTGATCCCCGTCGGGCGATCGATCAGCAGGCGGCCGAGGAGACCGATCACCAGAGTCACCCCGGCGGCGGCGAAGATCATCGCCCCGACCCTCCCCTCCCCGTGGGCCAGCGACACCACGGCGGCCAGGGCCATCGCCGCCGCGACGAAGACGAGCACGGAGCCCAGGATCCATGCGAGGACGAGGATCAGCGGGTTCCGCTCGGTGCTCATGCCGAGAATATGGCCGACGACTCGTCGATGACGTCGGGCATGGCGAAGTAGATGATGTGGTCGCCCTCCCGGATGACCGAGGAGCCGTCCGGGACGAAGGTGGTCTCGTTCCGCGAGATGCCACCGATCACCACCCCTTCGGGCAGCCCCAGGTCGACCACGGCCCTGCCCACGGCCGGCGAGCCGGCATCGACGACGATCTCGATCGCCTCCGCGTCGGTGTTGGAGAAGGTGGCCACCTGCTCCACCTTCCCCTGTCGCACGTACCGGAGGATGGCGTTGGCGGCCATGATCCGGGAGGAGATGGCGGCGTCGATGCCGACGCCGGAGAGCAGCTTCACGTAGGGGATCCGGTTGAAGCGGGCGATGGTCATCCCCGCCCCGAGCGCCTTGGCGGTGAGACAGCCGAGCACGTTCACCTCGTCCCAGCCGGTGAGGGCCAGCACGACGTCGCTGCGGCTCATCTCCACGTCCGCCAGCACCTCGGGGTCGGTGGGGTCGCCGGAGATGACCAGGGCGTACGGGTGCTCCTGGGAGAGGCGGCGGCAGCGCTCTGCGTCCTCGTCGACGAACACCACGTCGAAACCCTGGCGCTCCAGGAGGTCGGCGGTGAGCGCGGCGAGACGGGTGGCGCCGAAGATCACCATCCGGCGGAAGTCGTGCTTGCGGACGCCGATGAGCCTGCTGGCGTCGGGGATGCGGTCCTTGGTGGTCATCACCAGGGCGTAGTCGCCGGCGCGGATCCGCAGGTCGCCCTTGCCCACGACGGTCCTGCCGTCGCGGACGATCGCCGCCACCACCCAGCCCCACTCGGCGGTCCGCATCCGCAGCACGTCGAGGGTGGCCCGGGTGAGCGGTGCGCCCGGAGCGACGAGCCCGCCGACCATGACCAACTTGCCGTTGGCGAACGGGATCAACTCGGAGACGCCGCCGGCGCCCACCAGCTCCGTGAGCTCCTTGGCGGCCGCGGCAGAAGGGTCAATGATGATGTCGACCCCGAGGCGGTCGACACCCTCCCGCATGTCGGGGTCCTCGATCCGGGCGATCGTGGTGGGGATGCCCAGCTCGGTGGCCGCGTGGCAGGCGAGCACGTTGGCGCCGTCGGAGCTGGTGACGGCGATCAGGAGGTCGGTGTGCCTGGCGCCCGCCTCCTCGAGGGTGTGGAGCGACGAGCCGTTGCCGTTGACGACCAGGGCGTCGAGCTCGTTCTGGAGCTGGCTGGCGACGGTCTCGTCCGACTCGATGACCACGACCTCGAGGTCGGGCTCGGCGGAGAGCCGCTCCGCCAGGTAAGAGCCGACCGCTCCGGCGCCCACCACGATGATGCGCATAACCGAGAGCGTAAATCGCCCCGGTGTGCGTGCCAGGTGTTCCGTGGCCTTTCGGCCGGCCCTACCATGAGCGGATGGACCTCGCTTCCCCTGAAGCCGTCGCCAGTTCGCTGCGCGAGGTCGGATACCTGCCCGACCGTCGCATCGCTCAGGTCGTCTACCTGGCGGCCACGCTGGGCAAGCCGGTGCTCGTGGAGGGCCCTGCAGGCGTCGGCAAGACCGAGCTCGCCAAGGCCGTGGCGGCATCCATGGACCGCCGCCTGATCCGCCTCCAGTGCTACGAGGGCCTGGACGAGGCCAAGGCGCTGTACGAGTGGAACTACAAGAAGCAGCTGCTCCGCATCCAGGCCGACTCGGGCTCGGACTGGGACTCGATCAGCCAGGACATCTTCTCCGAGGAGTTCCTGCTCGCCCGCCCGCTGCTGGAGGCGATCCGCTCGCCCGAGCCGGTGGTGCTGCTGATCGACGAGTTCGACCGCGTCGAGATCGAGACCGAGGCGCTCCTGCTGGAGATCCTCTCCGACTTCCAGGTGTCGATCCCCGAGCTGGGGACCATCCAGGCGTCCAGCCAGCCGATCGTCTTTCTCACCTCCAACAACACCCGTGAGCTCAGCGAGGCCCTGAAGCGGCGCTGCCTCTTCCTGCACGTCGACTACCCGATGCCCGACCGGGAGCGGGAGATCCTCCTCGCCCGGGTGCCGGGGCTGTCCGAGCACCTCGCCGACCAGGTGGCGAAGGTGGCGCGGTCCATCCGCAGCCTCGACCTGAAGAAGCACCCGTCGGTGTCGGAGACGATCGACTGGGCGCGCACGCTGCTCACGCTCTCCATCGAGGATGTCGACGAGGCGGTGCTCGCCGACACGCTCCATGTCCTCCTCAAGTACCAGGGCGACATCGAGAAGGCCGCCAAGGAGCTCACCTCCACGCCGGTGGAGTGATGCTGGGCCTCCTCACCGGCTTCATCGGCGAGCTGCGCCAGACCGGCGTGCCCGTCTCCATGGTGGAGGCGATCGACGCGATGAAGGCGGTGGAGGCCATCGACATCTCCGACCGGATCGCCCTGCGGGAGACGCTCCGGGCGACGCTGGTGAAGAACGCCCGTCACGAACGGGCCTTCGACACCGCCTTCGACGTCTACTTCTCCCTGGTCCCGTCGGTCCCCGACGGTGAGGGCCCGGGGACCGGGCCGGGTGAGCCGTAGTCGGAGGCCGCCGGCGGGGGAGCGGGAGGCTCGCTCGACGACCTCATCGACGACATCCTCCGGGCGCTCGCCGACCTCGACACCGACGCCCTGCGTCGGGCCGCCGCCGAGGCGGTGGAGCGTCTCGCCGGGATGGAGCCCGGGCGTCCGGTTGGCGGCACCTACTACCTGTACCGGACGATGCGGCGGCTCGACATGTCGGCCCTGGAGCAGGCCCTCGTCGACAAGCTGATGGGGGATGCCGAGCTGAGCGCCTTCGAGAAGCGTCTCGCCGAGGAGGACGTCGCCGAGCGGCTCGAGATGCTCAAGGCGGAGATCGAGGAGGAGATCCGCCGGCGCCTCGTCGCCGACCGGGGCAGGGAGGCCGTCGCCAGGACGCTGCGCCGTCCCCTGGTCGAGGACATCGACCTGATGCACGCCACCTCGTCGGACCTGGCCGAGATGGAGGCCGCCATCGGGCCGCTCACCCGGAAGCTGGCTGCCAAGCTGGCCCGGCGCCGCAAGAAGCGCACCGGCCGCCTCGACTTCCGGCGAACCGTGAGACGGTCGCTCGCCACCGGCGGCGTCCCCGCAGACCCGCAGTTCCGCCACCCGCGGCCCCACCGCCCCGAGGTGTGGCTCCTCTGCGACGTGTCCGGGTCGATGGCGACGTTCTCCCGGTTCACGCTGCAGTTCACCCACGCCATGTCGACGCAGTTCTCCAGGCTGCGGACCTTCGCCTTCATCGACACCATCGACGAGGTCACGGACTTCTTCGGTCCCGGCGTCGACTTCGGGTCCGCGGTGAGCCGGATCGCCACCGAGGCCGAGGTGGTGTGGCTGGACGGCCACTCCGATTACGGGAACGCCCTCGAGACCTTCCACCGCCGCTACGGGTCCCAGATCACGCCCCGCACCACGGTGATCATCACCGGGGACGCCCGGAACAACTACCGCCCGCCCCGGGACGCCATCCTCGCCGACGTCGCCAGGGCGGCCCGGGCCGTCATCTGGCTCAACCCGGAGCCCCACCTCTACTGGGACACCGGAGACTCGGCCATGTCTTCCTACGCACGCCACTGCACCTCCGTCCACGAGGTGCGCACCCTCCGCCAGCTCGAGGAGTTCGTCGAGACCCTCACCCTGCCGCGGGGCGGTAATCGCTAAACCCGCTCCCGG